>NZ_FOEG01000012.1:0-59968 GCF_900110585.1 Aquisalimonas asiatica
AGCCGCCGCTCTTCGTCACGCTCACGGTAGGGGTCGAACACCTCATCCGGCGGCAACGGCTTGCTACGGTCCATGTACCAGCTATAGAAGGCCATCGCCTCATCCGGAAAGTCCTCGTTCAACGTTATCAAACGCAGATCACTTGGCCTGAAGGCCTTTATTACCTTAAAAGCACCGCCGTACATTTTCGGCATATGGAAGTTGACGACAACAAGGCTTTCCCATGGAACCTCGTCGTAACCTCCCAAGCCTATGGGCGGAAGAAAAACAACACCCCTTTCCCTATCAAAAACCAAAGAAAGACGGGGGTAATTACCAAACAATCTGCGAATAACACGAAAAATCGCAGAAAATGCGATCAAAAAAGAATAGCTAAAAACAAAAAAACACAGAACCTGAACTGCCAACAACAAAAAACTAACAGACAACGAATGCCAACTCGCCTCATTTACACTTAAATCATACATAATCCCGTCATAAGAAATAAAAACCAAGTACAAAAAAACGAGAGAAAACAATGCCGTTATAAAAAAGGCAAACAAAGCACTGGAGACAGCATCATTAGAGTACGGAAACACAAATCGCCTATCATCTGCTTGCACGACCTCTTCTCCGAGAGACTCCTTCAACCAGTCAGCCAAGCCCAACACAGGAACCCGGGAAGGCAACTTACTCAACGATTTCTTGGATCGCATACGCCTTACGATTTTCCAATCCCATGTTGCCCGTCTCAACCAAGTTGGGATCTGCCCAAAATCAAACATTTTTCCAGCCCTCAGTTTTCAGCCTGTCTCCACACGACTTCCGTTATCTCGAATCGTCGACACATCTCCAATGTACACTGCCTCGTTATCCCGTCTTGGATCTCCCCAAACCGCCACTTCCGCACACCAGTACTCAACCGAAGACGCTGAATCGTCCTCTTCCGAGCGAGGATTCTGAGGAGGACAATGACGAAGAAGAAAACAAAATGAATCACCCGGATTTCCCGAAATTTCCCGAACGCCGAACGTGATGGCTATTTTCACCTTCTCCTTCTCATCCAGCGGCTCCATGGCCACACTAAAGGGCCGTAATGCCAGCGGCTCGCTCGGGCCAATATCTGCCTGGCGGTGAAAAAAAATTCCAATGCATTGCCATGACGTCAGTCGAAACGGGGGAGGGGGAGCTTAAGAGCCACGTCCACTGCGCTGCTATCAGCCTCGTGGAGGGCGAAAGTTGGCTTTACCGTCACTGGCAAATCGTTCAGAAACCATTCGCGAACGTAACGTTGGGCCATGTTTGTCAGAAACCCTCGGGATGAGGGCGCTTTGACAATGGGCCTTGCTGAACCAACGCACTCGCCAATGCGCAGCCATCGCTGGATTGATCGAACGGAGCATTCACCCCCGGCGACGCTCCTCCGCGCAACGGCCACATCGGTTACCGGATCATCGCCAGGCGAAGGAAGGGTCCAGTCCCGCGGAAACAGACGGCGTGACCGGGTGAGGTAATCCGTGACCTCGGCGCAGGGATCCGCGCTTTCCGACGCGTCTACAACTTCGGCAAACGCCATTACCGCCGAATCCGCTTCGGTCGACCATGACGGCTGCCGGGAGGGGCCATAGTCCATGGCAGAGTCTCCTTGGTATCCATTCCGATTCGTCGACAATGAAACCTGCCGCCGCCACTGGAAGTCAACCCTCCGGATACCATCCGGGGCGGACAGTGAGCGGCGTTGTTGTTGTAGAATGCGGCTCCTGGTGTCGTAAGGAAACACTGAACAATTCGCACGCGACTCGGACCGGCGCTATGCACATCGAACTCAACGGCGAACGCACCAACGTCCCCGAGCCACTGACCGTGGCCGACCTGATCGCCCACCTGGACCTGGGCGAACGACGGATTGCCGTGGAGGTCAACGAAGACGTGGTGCCGCGCAGCCAGTTCGCACAGACGCACCTTCAGCCCGATGACCGGGTGGAGATCATTCACGCCATCGGTGGCGGCTGACCAAACAGGAATCGCCTGCTCATGACCGACGACCCTCTCGTCATCGCAAACCGTTCGTTCCAGTCACGGCTGCTGGTGGGCACGGGCAAGTACAGGGACCTGGACGAGACCGGCGCCGCCACGGAAGCCAGCGGCGCAGAGATCGTCACCGTCGCCCTGCGCCGCTCGAATATCGGCCAGGATCCGGATCAGCCCAATCTGCTGGACGCCATCCCGCCGGAGCGCTACACCATCCTGCCGAACACGGCGGGCTGCTACTCGGCGAAGGACGCCGTCCGGACCTGCCGCCTGGCACGGGAGCTGCTGGATGGACACAACCTGGTCAAGCTGGAAGTGCTCGGCGACGAGAAGACCCTCTACCCGGAGATGCGCGAGACGTTCAGCGCCGCCGAGACACTGGTGGCCGACGGGTTCGAGGTGATGGTGTACATGACCGACGACCCCATCGCCGCGCGGCAACTCGAGGAGATCGGCTGCGTGGCGGTGATGCCGCTGGCCGCCCCCATCGGCTCGGGTCTGGGCATCCAGAACCGCTACAACCTGCTGGAGATCATCGACAACGCCGGCGTGCCCGTTCTGGTGGACGCCGGCGTGGGCACGGCGTCGGACGCCGCCGTGGCCATGGAGCTGGGCTGCGACGGCGTGCTGATGAACAGCGCCATCGCCGGCGCCCGAGAGCCCGTGCGCATGGCCACGGCCATGCGCCACGCCGTCATCGCCGGACGCGAGGCCTACCTGGCCGGGCGCATTCCGCGCAAGCGCAATGCCAGCGCCTCCTCGCCCCTGGACGGCACGTTCTTCTGACTCGTTGCCCATGACCACCGATACAGACACCGCACACCACCGCCATGTCCGCAGTTTCGTGCGCCGGGAAGGGCGCATGACGGAGGCGCAACAGCGGGCACTCGACGCCCTGTTCGCCCGCTACGGGCTCGCCGCCGGGGAGACGCCTCTGGACTACGCCGCGATCTTTGGCCGCGAGGCGCCGGTGGTCCTGGAGGTGGGTTTCGGCAACGGCGAGTCCCTGGCAACCATGGCGGCCGCCCACCCGGAGCGGGACTACATCGGCGTGGAAGTCCACCGCCCCGGGATCGGCCGGCTGCTCAACCTGGTGGAACAGCAGGGGCTCGAAAACGTCCGCGTGATCGATCATGACGGGGTCGAGGTAATGAAACACCAGATCCCGCCGGCGTCGCTGGCCGGGATCCAGCTCTATTTCCCGGACCCGTGGCCGAAGAAGCGCCACCACAAGCGCCGCATCGTACAGCCGGACTGGGTGGCGCTCGCCGCCAGTCGGCTAGAGCCGGGCGGCTGGCTGCACATGGCCACGGACTGGGAGAACTACGCCCTCCACATGCACGAGGTCATGGAGGCCAGCACGGCATTCGACAACGCCCATGGCGCGGGGTGTTTCGCCCCAGGGCCGGGGGAGCGGCCACGCACCAAGTTCGAGGAGCGCGGTGCCCGCAAGGGGCACGGCGTGTGGGATCTCGTCTACCGGCGCCGGCCCGCCGCGGCCACGCCAGGCGCAGAATAATCCATCAAGGGGAGAGACAACATGCAATACCGTCCACTGGGCACCACCGGAGTCGACGTGAGCACCATCTGCCTGGGTACCATGACCTGGGGCGAACAGAACACCGAAGCGGAAGCCCACGAGCAGTTGAGTTACGCCGTGGATCAGGGCGTGAACTTCATCGACACCGCCGAGATGTACCCCGTGCCGCCGAAGGCAGACACCGCCGGTCTCACCGAGCAGTACATCGGCACCTGGCTCAAGGCGCGGCAGGACCGGGACAAACTCATCCTCGCCAGCAAGATCGCCGGGCCGGGGCTGGATCACTGCCGCGGCGGTGCCTCCCGCCATGCGCCGGAGCAGCTCCGCGAGGCGGTGGACGGTTCCCTGAAGCGCCTGCAGACCGACTACATCGACCTCTACCAGTTGCACTGGCCGGCGCGTAGCGCCAACTACTTCGGCAAGCTCGACTACCGCCCCAAGGACAACGACATCATGACGCCGATCGAGGACACCCTCGAGGCGCTGGACGGGCTGGTGCGCGAGGGCAAGATCCGCTGGATCGGCCTGTCCAATGAAACGCCCTGGGGCGTGATGAAGTTCCTGCAGCTTGCCGAGGCCCGGGGCTGGCCGCGGGTGCAGAGCGTGCAGAACCCCTACAGCCTGCTCAACCGCAGCTACGAGGTGGGGCTGGCCGAGGTGAGCCATCGCGAGCAGTGCGGCCTGCTCGCCTACTCGCCGCTGGGCTTCGGCATGCTGAGCGGCAAGTACCTCAATGACCAGTGGCCGGAAGGCGCGCGCCTCACCCTCTACGAGCGGTTCCAGCGCTACCTGAACGACGCCGGCAAGGCAGCCACGGCCGAGTATGTCGCCATCGCCCGCGATCACGGCCTGGACCCGGCACAGATGGCGCTGGCCTGGGTGAATACCCGGCCGTTCCTTACCAGCAACATCATCGGCGCCACGTCCATGGAGCAGCTGCGCAGCAATATCGACAGCATCAACGTCACCCTGGGCGATGCGGTCATTGACGCGCTGGAAGCCGTGCACGCGCGCATGCCCAACCCCTGCCCGTAGCCCGGCGCAAGACGCCATCAGAGCGCCCGGTTCCCCGGATTGCACCACCGGGGAACCGTTCATCCCATCGCCGCTTGCCCCGAATGGTCGAAACTTCTATACAGGAGGAAACGCTTCACCGTTAGCAACGGGCACATGACGTCCACCGGGGCGCAATCGCCTCAGGAGGAGTGTAAGCATGGGAATGCACTACCAACCGGTCATCGGTGACTGGTACCAGACCGCCACGGGCGAAGCGTTCGAAGTGGTGGCCCAGGACCCTGAAGAAGGCACGCTGGAGATCCAGTATTTCGATGGCGCCATTGAGGAACTGGATCTGGAGACCTGGCTGGAACTGGATCTGACGGCCATCGAGCCGCCGGAGGACTACTCCGGCTCCCTGGACATCTCCAGGGAGGATTACGGCGTCGACCTGGACGATGGTCCGCCGCGCTACCGTCTCAGCGGCAACCCGCTGGACGGCTTCGACTTCGAGTACTGACTCGTCGCCCCCGGCACGGCATGACCCACCGTCTCGAAGGTGGGTAACATGACCGCCATGGAAGCGGCCGCCCTCCACGACTGGCCAGACGACGCCCGGACCGCGCGCGGCATACAGCAGGCGCTGGCCGGCCGCGTGCGGCTGGAGGATGACACCGGAGCTGTCAGTACCCTGGCGGGCGTCGACACCGGATTCGAGGCCGGCGGACGCACGGCACGCGCCTGCGTTGCCCTGTTCCGGTGGCCGGACCTCACTCCACTGGAGACAGTGATCGGCCGCGCGCCGGTGACATTCCCCTATATCCCCGGTTTTCTGTCATTCCGCGAGATGCCGGCAATCCTGGCCGCCATGGCCCAGCTTGAGCACCTGCCGGATCTGCTGCTCTGCGACGGCCAGGGGATTGCGCACCCGCGGCGGCTGGGCATCGCATCTCACCTGGGGCTTTGGCTGGACCGCCCGGCCATTGGCGTCGGCAAGAGCCGCCTGTGCGGGAGCCACGCAGCGGTGGGCGAGCAGCGGGGTGATCAGGAGCCACTGCTGGACGGTGATGCGCGCATCGGCACGGTGCTGCGCACCCGCAGTCGCGTGAAGCCGGTGTTCGTCTCGCCGGGGCACCGGGTCAGCCACGACGGCGCGGTGGCGTGGGTCATGGCGACACTGAGCCGATATCGCCTGCCGGAGCCGATCCGGGCGGCGGACAGGGCGGCCTCCCGGCGCGGGTGAGCTCCCTTCAGACAGCGAGAATCAGCGCGGTCACCACCCCGGCGGCCAGCACCGTACAGGCCAGCAGCATGAACCGCCGGGTGCGGGCATGGGCGGCATTGGCCTCTTCGGCGGCCGCCTCGGCAGCCGCAGCGGCCGCCTCCTTGAACATCACTTCCGAGGCGCTGCGCAGCGCATCCTCCACGGCGTCCAGCGCCGCCTGAGCAGCCAGCTCCCGGACCCACTGATCCAGCGCATTCTTGAGCACGGGGACGCCGTGATCGGTCAGCGCAGTCACCAGCTGCTCGCGAAAGGCTTCCGTCTCGCCCACCGCCTCGAGCCGCTCGGCCAGCAAGGCGTTGACCCGCTCTTCCAGGGCGGCATCCTGCTGCGGGGCATCGCGCTCCGCGAGCGCCTGCTCCACGGCCTTCACCGCCGCCTGACGGGCCGCCTCCTCGGCCTGCTGCCGCAACCCGTCGGCCACTTCGTTGACGGCCGCCTGCGCGGATTCCTCCGCCGCCGCCCTGGCGGCCCCCACGGTGTCATCCTCTCTACGTGCCTGCTGCATGCTCTCCTGCAGCATTTCCTGCAGCTCCGCACCGACCCGATCCAGCTCGTGCTGCCAGTGCACCCGCGCTTCGTCCAGCTGCGTGTCCAGGGTCTCCCGGGCCACCGCGGCCGCCACTTCCCCGGCGCGCTGTTCCAGCTCCGCGGCATCCGGCACCGCCCCGCCTCTGGCGGGCTCGGCCGGGGCCGGTTCCGCCTCGGGCACCGGTGACGGGGCTGGGACGGGCGCGGAGGCCTGCTCCGCCGATGTGTCAGCGGTCGCTGGTGCATCGGCTGCGGACGCCTCCATGGGCGGCGGCGACCAGGCTTCCACGTCGGCAAGGACTGCATCGAGCGCGTCCTCGCTGGTGGGCTTGGGCAAAAAGCCGCATACGCCCAGCTCGTGGGCGCGCAGCCGGTCATCATCGGTGTCCTGGGAGGTATACATCACCAGCGGCAGCGGGTCGCGCTCGGGGAGCGCCTGGATCGCGCGGGCCGCTTCCATGCCGTCCATGTCCGGCATCATGTAATCGAGAAACACCACATCCGGCGCCTGGGTGCGCAGATACTCCAGCGCTTCCTCGCCGGAGCCGGCCACGTCCACTTCGATACCCCGGCGGCCGAGCAGCTTGCTCAGCGCCACCCGGGCCAGGCGTGAATCATCCACAACCAGAGCTCTGGTCAATGCCATTGCGTTCCCTCCGCCCGGCCCTGCGTTCCCGCAGCCGGGGACGATGAACAGATGCAAGCCGATTCCGAGACTATCCCACGACGACCCCACGGCGTTGTGCGCCACACATCACAACATACCGCCATCACCGCGTGGGCGCGCGGCCATGCTACCGTTTACGGACGTTTCAGCAAGCAGAGCCTCGGGAACAGGAGCCCCGCCCAATGAATCTGGAGAAAGTGGTCTTCGGTTTTTTCATCCTGCTCGCCCTCACCCTGAACTTCGGATTCTTCCTCGGTGAGTTCGACAACCCCGACCACCACAACGTCTACGAGCTGTTCGCCGCCATTGTCGTCAGCCTCATCGCAACCGTCCTGAAGCTCGGCGAGCGCACGCAGATCGGCGCGGTTCTCCTGGCCGCCAGTCTGGTGGCGGACCTGCAGCTCATCGCGGCGGCGCTGGTCTGGGGGATTGCCGTCCACGCCACGGACACCGGGCTCACGCCGGCGGTGATGGCCAGCATCGTGTCCCTGTCCGGCGGGGCGTTGCTGGCGAACATGGTCTCCGCCACCCTGCTGGTCATCGAGACCTCGAGCCTGCAGCGCTGACATGGTGAGATCCGTCGTCCCACTGATCCTCCGGCGCATGCGGCCACCGCTGCTGGTGCTGATCACCGCCTACGCCGTCGCCGTCGTCGGCCTCACGCTGATGCCGGGGCAGGACGATCAGGGCGCACCCTGGCGCATGGACTTCTTCCACGCCTTCTACGTCATCACCTATACCGCCCCCACCATCGGTTTCGGCGAAATCCCGTACGAATTCAGCGGCGCGCAGCGCCTGTGGGTGACCATCAGCATCTACATCACGGTGCTGGCCTGGCTGTACGCGGTGGGGACGATCATCTCGCTCATCCAGGACCCGGCATTCCGCTCCGCGGTCAAGCGCGGCCGGCTGCGGCGGGCGGTGCGGCAGATGAGCGAGCCGTTTTATCTGGTCTGCGGATACGGTGACACCGGCGCGCTGCTGGTGCGTGCGCTGACCGAGCGGCGACGCCGGGTGGTGGTCGTGGACCATGCCCAGGACGCCATCGAGAGCCTGGAACTCCGCGACCTGGGCGTGGACGTCCCCGGGTTCCGGATGAACGCCGAGATCCCCGAAAACCTGACCACCGCCGGTCTTGATCACCGCTGGTGTGCCGGTGTGGTCGCGGTGATGGACGACGATCACGCCAACCTGAAGGTCGCGGTGGCGAGCAAACTCCAGAGCCCCTCCACCACCGTGATTGCCCGGGCCGGCAGCAGCGAGACCGCGGCGAACATGGCGTCGTTCGGCACGGACGCGGTGGTGGATGCCTACAGCGGCTTTGCCGAGCGGCTGATTCTGGCAATCCGCTCACCCGACATGCACCGGATTCAGGACTGGCTGACGGGCATTCCGGCAACGGAGCTGCCCGACCGGCCGCAACCCCCGGAGGGCCCGTGGCTCATCTGCGGTTTCGGACGGCTCGGCCGGGCGGTCTACCATGCGCTGCGCCGCCACGGGGTGCGCGCCGTGATCGTGGATGATGCCCCCAAGAGCAACGGCTGCCCGCCGGACGCCATCCGCGGCAAGGGCACGGAAGCTCACACCCTGCGCCGGGCCGGCATCGAGTCCGCGGCGGGGCTGCTCGCGGCCACGGCAGACGACGCGGACAACCTCTCCATCGTGATCACGGCACGGCAACTCAACAGCAGCCTGTACATCGCCGCCCGCGAGAACGCCCTGTCGAACAAGCCGCTATTCCGTGAGGCGGACATCGACCTCACCGTCGAGCCCAGCTATATCCTCGCGAGCCGTATCCTGTCCCGGTTGAACGCACCACTGCTGGAGGATTTCCTGGAACAGGCCCGCGCCCGGGACACGCAGTGGCACGCCGCCCTGGCCGACCGTATCCAGGCCATTGCCGGCGGCACGGTGCCGGAGACGTGGACCCTCCGCATCAGCGCCGCCCGCTGCCCGGCGGTCATCGAGGCGCTGGAGCAGGGAATGGATGTCACCCTTGCCGGCCTCACCCACCACCCGCGCGACCGGCACACCGCCCTGGACTGCATCCCGCTGCTGCTTCTGCGGGAGGACGAATCGGTGCTGCTGCCGTCACCGGAGACGACGCTGGCATCCGGCGACCGAATCCTGTTCTGCGGCACCAACACGGCGCTGGGTGCCATGCGCACGCCGCTTCGCCACATCAACAATCTGCGTTATATGCTCACGGGCGAGAGCCGCGGGGACGGCCTGGTCTGGCGCTACCTTGCCCGGCGCTCCGCGCGGTAGACGCGTCTCAGTCCCCGGCGATGACCTCTTCCATGGCCTGGGATTCCAGCCACTCCTGGGCATGGCTGCAGCCGTTGATGGCCGCCCGGTAGAACCAGCGCACCGCTTCCTCGTAGTCCACCGCGACACCACGGCCTTCGGCGTACATCACACCCAGGTTGTGCTGGGCCTCGGCGTGCCCCCCTTCCGCAGCGGACTGCAGCCACGCCACCGCCATTTCGTTATCCCGCGGCACCCCCTGCCCCGTCGCGTGCAGGAAGCCCAGCGCATGCTGAGCGTCCGGCAGGCCCCGCAGTGCCGCCTGCCGGTAGAACCGCGCCGCCGTGTCGATGTCCATCGGCACGCCATCACCCATTTCGTATCGGCGACCGATTGCGTAGGTTGCCTGTGCCATATCGTTATTCGTGGTCATTGTTGTACCCGCCTTCCTCAGCGTTGTCCTGCTACCTCTGGGGACAGGAAAAGCACAAAGCGGGCCAACTCTAAATACAGCGAAAGAACAACAACCTATAGCAACCCCAGAACCAGCACTGACGCATCGCGTCGCCATCTTGCGTCAATAACTGGTCATGGAGTGTCACCCGGGCGACGGCCGCTCAGTCGTCCTTGCCCGGCTGCCGCATGCGATCAGGGTGGGCCACGCGCAGGAGCACGAGCCCCAGGACAATGGCAGGAAGTCCCGCACCGGCGGCGATGATGAAGAACCAGACCCAGTCAACCTGCTCCGCGAGCCACCCCGTGAAGCCACCGAGGAACTGCCCCGGCAGGGTCATCAACGAGCTGAAGAGGGCGTACTGGGTGGCGGTGTAGGCCGTGTTGGTCAGGCTGGCCAGGTACGCCAAGAAGACGGAAATGGCCATGCCACCGGTGACGTTGTCGGCGATGATGGCAAACACCAGCCCGTAGAGCTCCGGGCCGATCAGCGCCAGCCAGGAGAAGGTGAGATTGGTCAGCGGCGCCATGATCGCGGTGAAGATCAGCATCCGCGCGATGCCGAAACGCAACACCAGCACGCCGCCCAGCGCCGCACCGCCGAGGGTCATGCCAAGCCCGAAGGCGGCGGCCACGTTGGCAATCTCCGTCTTGGTGAAACCGAGATCCAGGTAGAAGGGGTTGGCCATGACCCCCATGACGATGTCACTGATGCGGAACGTGCCCACGAACAGCAGCACCGCCACGGCGGCGAGCCCGTAGCGCTTGAAGAAGTCGGCGAAGGGGCAGACCACTGCGCTCAGGAACCAGGCCACGAAGTCGCGCAGCGCCCCCTGATGGGTGGTCCGGTCCAGATACTCCACCACCCGCTGCTCCATGCGCCGGGTATCATCGCTGACCTGCTGCACTTCCGGTTCGCGCACGATCAGCGTGGTGACCAGCCCCACCCCCATCAACAGGGCCATGACGCCGTAGGCCACGCTCCAGCTGCCCACCGCCGCGATATGCAGTGCACCGGCGCCGGCCATGAGAATCGCCAGACGGTAGCCGGTCACGTAGGTCGCGGCCATGGCCCCCTGGCGCTCCCGCCCCACCGCCTCGACCCGGTAGGCGTCGATGGAGATGTCCTGGGTTGCCGACCCGAAGGCGGTGACCACCGCCCAGAATGCCACCAGCCAGAGCTCCTCCACCGGATCGGCCAGTGCCATGCCGAGCAGCCCCATCGCCACGGTGCACTGCGCAGTGAGAATCCAGGCGCGCCGCCGGCCGAACAGCGGCGTCAGCACCGGCAGCGTCAGGCGATCGACCAGCGGCGCCCACAACACCTTGATGCTGTGCGCCAGACCCACCCAGCTGAGAAAGCCGATGGCGGCCAGTTCCACGCCCAGATCGCGCAACCACGCGGTGAACGTGCCGCCCACCAGCAGCAGTGGCAGCCCGGCCGCGAACCCCAGGAACAGCATGGCGAACACGCGCGGGTGCGCGTAGACGCGCAGGGCGTCCAGCCGGGACGGACTGGCTGTATTGGAGACGGATCCGGACATGGTGCGACCGCGACGTTGGCGATGGCCGGACTGTAGCGGTTATCGCGCCTCAGGGAAACGCCTCTGTCACCGTGTTGTGCTCGCCATCTCGGGCGCGCGCCCGCCACGCTCCGGTGTCAGCAGCCACTTCTCCAGCTCCACCAGCAGGAACACGGCCAGGCCGGCCCCGAGAATGCGCAGCCAGTCCGCGAAGGCAAGCGCCTGGGAGCCGAACAGCAGTTGCAGTGGCGGCGCATAGGTAAACAGCAGCTGCAGGACAACGATCGCGGCAATGGAGCCCGGCACCCACGGGTTACCGCGCATGAGCCCTGCCGCCAGCGCCGGCCGGCGGACGAACCGCGCACTCACCAGGTAGAAGATCTGGCAGACCACCAGGGTGTTCACGGCCACGGTGCGGGCGTATTCCATGGCGGCGTCATCAGTGTGGGCAAAGAGGAACAGCCCGAATGTCGCCGTCACCAGCAGCACCGAGACAAACGCCACCCGCCAGACCAGAAAGCCGGACAGGATGGGCTCGGTCGGCGCCCGTGGCGGCCTTGCCATGACGCCGGGCTCCGTGGGCTCGAACGCCAGCGCCAGGCCCAGTGTCACGGCGGTGACCATGTTCACCCAGAGAATCTGCACCGGCGAGATGGGCAGCAGCAGGCCGGCCAGCACGGCGGCGATCACCACCAGCGCCTGGCCGCCATTGGTGGGCAGCAGGAACAGCAGGGCCTTGCGGAGGTTGTCGTAGACCGTCCGGCCCTCTTCCACCGCCCGGGCGATGGAGGCGAAGTTGTCGTCGGCGAGCACCATGTCGCTCGCCTCCTTGGAGACCTCCGTACCCTTCAACCCCATGGCCACCCCCACGTCGGCCCGCTTGAGCGCCGGGGCGTCGTTGACGCCGTCACCGGTCATGGCGACGCGTTCGCCGCTGGCCTGCAGGGCCTGCACCAGCCGCAGCTTGTGCTCGGGGCTGGCGCGGGCGAACACGTCGGTCTCCGCCACGGCGCGCTCAAGCGCGGCGTCATCCATGGCCTCCACGTCGCCGCCGGTCAGCACGCGGCTGCCGTCGCCAATGCCCAGCTCACGGCCGATCGCGCGGGCAGTGAGCGCGTGATCCCCGGTGATCATCTTGGTGCGGATGCCGGCCTCCTGGCACTGCCGCACGGCGGCGATGGCCTCCTCCCGCGGCGGATCGATGATGCCCACGAGCCCGAGCAGGACCAGGCCCTCATCCACGTGTTCGAACGCCAGCTCCTGCTGGCCGGGGTCGGCGGGGCGGGCGGCGAGCGCCAGCACGCGCTGCCCGCGGTCGGCCAACCCGTCCATGACGCCGCGCCAGTGGTCGGGGTCGATGGCCACATCGCCATCCGCGGTGCGCTGCCGGGAACACATCTCCAGCACGCGCTCCGGCGCGCCCTTGAGATAAATCACCCCCGCGCCATGGTGATCGTGATGGAGCGTCGCCATGAACCGGTGCTCGGACTCGAACGGAATGGCGTCGGTGCGTGGCTGTTCGGCATGCAGTTCAGCGGCATCCAGCCCGCCCTTGAGGGCAAGGGTCATGAGAGCGCCCTCGGTGGGGTCGCCCTCCATGCGCCAGTCACCCTCCTGGCGCCCCACGACCGCGTCGTTGCACAGCAGGGCCACACGCAGCAGCTCCGCGAGCACCACCTCGGCCTCCGGATCCACCGGCGCACCGTCGCGCTCCACGGCGCCTTCCGGGGCGTAGCCCACGCCACTGACGGCGTAGTCGGCCTCCGCCGTTGCCACCGCCTGGACCGTCATCTCGTTGCGGGTGAGCGTGCCGGTCTTGTCGGAGCAGATCACGGTGACCGATCCGAGGGTTTCCACGGCGGGGAGCTTGCGGATGATGGCGTTGCGCCCCGCCATACGCTGGACGCCGATGGCCAGGGTGATGGTCATGATCGCCGGCAGGCCTTCGGGGATGGCCGCCACGGCAAGCCCCACGGCGGCGAGAAAGATCTCGCCCCAGGCATAGTCGCGGAATGCCAGGCCAAACAGGAACGTCAGCGCCGCCGCCACCAGAATGGCTCCGGCCAGCCAGCGTCCGAACACGGCGATCTCGCGCAGCAGCGGCGTGGTGAGCTTTTCCACATCGGCCAGCATGCTGCTGATGCGCCCGATCTCCGTGTGATCGCCGGTGGCGGTCACCACGCCCGTGGCCTGTCCATACGCCACCAGGGTGCCGGAGAAGGCCATGTTGAGCCGGTCACCCAGCACCGCATCCGCCGGGACCGGGTCGGCGTGCTTGTCCACGGCAACGGACTCCCCGGTCAGCACGGCCTCGTCGACCCGCAGCTCGCGCACGCGCAGCAGCCGCAGGTCGGCCGGCACCTTGTCGCCCGACTGGAGCACGACCACGTCCCCGGGGACCAGCTCCTCGGCGGGCACGGTGATGCGCCGGCCGTCGCGTATGGCCGTGGCCTGGGGCGAGAGCATGTCGCGGATGGCGTCCAGCGCCCGCTCGGCCTTGCCCTCCTGGAGCACGCCGATGACGGCGTTGATCACGACCACGCCAAGAATCACGCCGGTATCAACCCAGTGCCCCAGCAGGGCAGTGACCACGGCCGCCGCAATCAGGACGTAGATCAGCACGTTGTGAAACTGCAGCAGAAAGCGAACGAACGGCCCGTGGCGGCGCGGCGGTCGCAGGCGGTTCGGCCCGTGGCGCGCCAGCCGTTCGGCCGCCGCATCGCGGCTCAACCCGTCAACATGCGTCTCCAGATGCTCAAGGACGGCGGCCGATTCGCTGGCATGCCACCCATTCCGTGCATTGTCTTCAGCCGCCATTCCACACCTGCCTCTATCCGTATCCCGTCAGCGGTTAGTATTGCGCACCGCACCATGCCCGCCAATGACCTGGATCAACCAATGGCACTCTTGAATTCGGGCGCCGGTGCCCCGATCACCAATCGACCGCACGGAACGCGTCGACGGCAAACGGTTTTGTTTTCAGTCCCGTGAACGTAGACAATGCACCTCTTTTGGAAGAACCGATCGGAGGAACCGACATGACCGGTGCCGAACTGCCGCTGACGCCGCTGATTTCCCTGCTTGCCGGGGTCGCGATCCTCATCGTGCCCAAGCTGCTGAACTACATCATTGCCGCGTACCTGATCCTGGTGGGGATCATCGGCCTGATGTGACGCCGCCGGTGGCGGCCAATTGCTAGGAGAGACCATGAGCGAGGCGAAACACCAGAAGCTGCTGATCCTGGGTTCAGGACCCGCTGGCTACACCGCGGCGGTCTACGCCGCACGCGCCAACCTGGAGCCGGTGCTCGTTACCGGCATTGAAATGGGCGGCCAGCTCACCACCACCACCGACGTGGACAACTGGCCCGGCGACGTGGAAGGCCTGCAGGGCCCGGCGCTGATGGAGCGCATGAAAGCCCACGCCGAGCGCTTCGGCACCGAGATCATCTTCGATCACATCCACACCGTGGACGTGAATCAGCGGCCGTTTCGCCTGGAGGGGGATGTGGGCGCCTACACCTGCGATGCCCTCATCATCGCCACCGGCGCCAGCGCCCAGTACCTGGGCCTGGAGTCGGAGACCACGTTCGCGGGCAAGGGCGTCTCCGCCTGCGCCACCTGCGACGGATTCTTCTACCGCAACCAGAAGGTGGCGGTGATCGGTGGCGGCAACACGGCGGTGGAGGAAGCGCTCTATCTCTCCAACATCGCCTCCCATGTCACGCTGGTCCACCGGCGCGACTCGCTGCGGGCGGAGAAGATCCTCCAGGACAAGCTGTTCGCCAAGGCCGAGGCCGGCCAGATCACGCTGCAGTGGAACCACACCCTGGACGAGATCCTCGGTGACGACACCGGCGTGACCGGAGCCCGGGTCAAGTCCACGGAAAGCGGAGAGACCACCGACCTGGACGTGGCCGGCGTGTTCATCGCCATCGGCCACAAGCCGAACACGGACATCTTCCAGGGTCAGCTGGACATGCAGGGTGGCTACATCCGCGTGAAAAGTGGCCTGGAAGGCGACGCCACCGCAACCAGTGTGCCGGGCGTGTTCGCCGCAGGCGATGTCATGGACCACGTCTACCGCCAGGCAGTGACCTCCGCCGGCACCGGCTGCATGGCCGCGCTCGACGCCGAACGCTACCTGGACCGCATCAGTCACACGTAACCCACGGGCCGCGGCCTCTCCCCGGGGCCGCGGCACCGACCCGACAGGGGTTGTGAAAAGGCAGGGAAGCCCTCAGTCTTATAGTGACTGGCCCCTGCAATTCACCGGAAACCCCTGAAGAAGAGAACCATGGCGACGAGCCCCCAGAATCCAGCCGTTGTAACGCGCGATGACCAGGAACAGGAACAGGTGGACCGGGAGACGGACAACCTGGCGCTGTACTACTACGACACCTGCCCCTTCTGCATCCGGGTCCTGCGCACCATTGAACGTCTCCGCCTCAAGATCGAGCTGCGCGACATCCGCCGTGTACCCGCCTACCGGGAGCAGCTCCTGCAGGGCGGCGGCAGCAGCACCGTGCCCTGTCTGCTGATCCAGAAAGATGATGGGTCGCTGGACTGGCTCTACGAGTCGGACGCAATCATGGGCTACCTGGAAGACAGGTTCGCCTGATCCAGTGATCGGATTGTCGCGACCGACGTCGCTCCTACGGCCACCCCGGCTCCGTAATGCCGGCCGTAGGAGCGACGCGAGTCGGGACCAGAAGACGGCTTCTCAGCCCAGCGCCCGCTCGTAATCCACCGTTAACGGCGCATGGTCCGAGAAGCGGTCGTCCGTGTAGACGGACGCATCCCGCAATGCCGGTTTCAGGCCAGGCGTGATCACCTGGTAGTCGATCCGCCAGCCCGTGTTGTTGTCCCAGGCCCGACCGCGATTCGACCACCAGGTGTACTGTTCCCGCTCCGGGTAGAGCGCCCGGTAGGCATCCACCCAGCCGACCTCGTCGAAGACGCGGTCCAGCCACGCCCGCTCGTGGGGCAGGAAGCCGGAATTCTTCCGGTTGCTGCGCCAGTTGCGCAGATCGAGTTCACGGTGAGCGATATTCCAGTCGCCGCAGATGATGTACTCGCGGTCGTCGGCCATGAGCGTGCGCAGGTGGTCGAGAAAATCGCCCATCCAGCCTTCCTTGACGCCCTGGCGCTGATCGCCGGACGAGCCGGACGGGAAGTACAGCGACACCACCGACAGCGCGCCGAACCGCGCCTCGATCCAGCGGCCCTCGGCGTCGAACTCCGGCCAGCCGAGCCCGCGGATGACGTCGTCCGGCTCACGCCGGGCATAGATGCCGACGCCACTGTAGCCCTTCTTCTCCGCCGCGTGCAGCGCCACATGGTAGCCATCGGGATGAAACGGGTCTGCAGACAACTGGTCGGGCTGAGCCTTGAGCTCCTGCAGGCAGACCACATCGGCCTGCTGTTGCGGCAGCCAGTCGAAGAAACCCTTGCGGGCCGCGGCCCGGATGCCGTTGCAGTTGAGACTGATAACGCGCATGAACAATCGCCTTGCCGGGAATAACGGACCGGAAACAAACGGGGCGGCCCGGTTGGACCGCCCCGCATGCGGGTCGTGGGTCGAGGCGCGTTACATGCGCTCGAACAGGGCCGCGATGCCCTGGCCACCGCCGATGCACATGGTCACCACCGCGTAGCGGCCGCCCGTGCGCTGAAGCTCGTACAGCGCCTTCACGGTCAGATTGGCCCCGGTGGCGCCGATCGGGTGCCCCAGGGAGATGCCGCTGCCATTGGGGTTGACCTTGTCCATGTCCAGCTCAAGGTCGCGGCACACGGCCAGCGCCTGGGCGGCAAAGGCCTCGTTGATCTCCCAGACATCGACCTGGTCACGGCTGACGCCTGTTTTCTCCAGCAGCTGCTGCACCGCCGGCACCGGGCCAATCCCCATGTACTTGGGATCCACCGCGGCAACCGTGCCAGCCACGAGGCGCCCCATGGGCTTGAGCCCGGCCTTCCCGGCCGCGCCCGCCTCCATCATGGTGACCGCGGCGGCGCCGTCGTTCAGGGACGACGCGTTACCGGCCGTCACCGTGCCGCCGTCGCGCTTGAACACGGGCTTCATGCCGGAGAGCGCATCCATGTCGGTGTCACGACGGGGCCCTTCGTCGGTGTCAAAGACCTTCGTGCCCTTCCGGGACTTGATCTCCACCGGCATGATCTGGTCCTTGAAGCGGCCTTCGTCGATGGCATTGGCCGCCCGCCGATGGCTTTCCGCCGCCAGCGCGTCCTGATCCTCCCGGGACACGCCCCACTTCTCGGCCACGTTCTCGGCGGTGATGCCCATGTGGCACTTGTCGAAGGGATCGGTCAGGGCGCCCACCATGGCGTCCAGCATGGCGCCGTCACCCATGCGCTGCCCCCAGCGGCCGGACGGCAGCCAGTAAGGCGCACGGGACATGGCATCGGCGCCGCCACCCACCACCGCGTCGGCGTCGCCATTGCGGATGTAGTCGGAGGCCGTGAGAATCGCCTGCAGGCCACTGCCGCACAGGCGGTTGAGGGTCAGCGCCGGGGTCTGCTGGGCCAGACCACCGTTGATGGTGGCCACCCGGGCCAGATACATGTCCCGCGGTTCGGTGTGAATGACGTTGCCGAAGACCACGTGCCCCACCTGTTGCGGGTCCACACCGGACCGGCGCACCGATTCGCGCAGCACGTCCGCGGCAAGATCGCCGAGAGAGACATCCTTCAGCCCGCCACCGTAAGTACCAATCGCCGTGCGGGCACCGCCTACCACCACAACTTCGCGCGTCATGTCATGCCTCCTCGCTGGAAATCCGGCTTGCCTGGCGCAGTCTGGCGCACGGGCGCGCCACCCCGGTCCGGCACCGGTGGAATACTGGACCGGCATTGTAGTTCCCGCCCGCGCGGGTGTCGACTTAGGGAAACACTGAACAATCCCTTGGGCGCTTCCTTGAACGCGGTCCCGCGCCGGGGCAAAATGTCGGACCACCGAGCGGCCCCCTCACGCAGCGCCATGAGACGGCGCGCCGAGGACTTGGCTCAGCGTTTCCTGCGGGGACTCTGCGCATATCGACCGCCCGAGACTGTTTCCCCGGCGGCGGAGCATCCCGCCGCCCCGCCGGCCTCCGGCGCAAGGGTTATACTGAGGCCTGATAACCAGGCTGCCCGGCCATGACCCGTGGCGTCCGCCAACCCTGGACGTCGGGATCAAAAGTCCACACGGGCTGGCATGAACCACTAGAGGAGGACGCATGACCGGACACATCTCATACCCCAGCGGCGGCCAGAAGATTACCGTCAAGGACGGCAAGATCCAGGTACCCGACGAGCCGGTGCTCGGCTACGTGGAAGGCGACGGGATCGGCCCCGATATCACCAAGGCCTCCATGCGCATCTGGGATGCCGCGGTGCAAAAGGCATACGGGGGCAAGCGCAAGATCCACTGGGCCGAACTCTACATGGGTGAGAAGGCCGCCGGGCTGTACGACGGCGACTACTTCCCGGAAGAGACCAAGGAAGCGCTGAAAGACCTCCTCGTGTCCATCAAGGGGCCGCTCACGACGCCCGTCGGCGGTGGTTTCCGCTCCCTGAACGTGGCACTGCGCCAGGATCTCGACCTGTACGCCTGCGTCCGGCCCGTGCGCCACTACGACGGCGTGCCCTCCCCGCTGCGGCACCCGGAAGACGTGGACGTGGTGATCTTCCGCGAGAACACCGAAGACGTCTACGCCGGCATCGAGTATCAGTCCGGCTCCGACGACAACCGCAAGGTCGCTGATTTCCTGCGCAAGGAAATGGGCGAGCGGTTCTTCGAAGACGCCGGCCTGGGCGTCAAGCCGATCTCCGAGTTCGGCAGCAAGCGCCTGGTACGCAAGGCCATTCAATACGCCATCGACAACAACCGTGAAAGCGTGACCCTTGTGCACAAGGGCAACATCATGAAGTTCACGGAAGGCGCCTTCCGCCACTGGGGCTACGAGCTGGCCCGCGAGGAATTCGGCGACGTCACCATCACCGAGGAGGAGCTCTACAGCACCTACGGTGGCAAGCGCCCCGAAGGCAAGGTGGTGATCAAGGACCGCATCGCCGACATCATCTTCCAGATGATGCTGCTGCGGCCGAACGAGTTCGACGTGCTCGCCACCATGAACCTGAACGGCGACTACCTCTCCGACGCCGTGGCGGCGGAAGTGGGTGGTGTGGGCATCGCACCCGGCGCCAACATGAGCGACAACATCGCCGTGTTCGAGGCGACCCACGGCACCGCGCCCAAGTACGCCAACCAGGACAAGGTCAACCCGGGCTCGCTGCTGTTCTCGGGCGTGATGATGCTCCACCACATCGGCTGGAGCGAAGCGGCGGACCTCATCACCGCGGCGTACGAACAGGTGGTCACCAGCAAGATCGTCACCTACGACTTCGCCCGCCA
The DNA here is from genome assembly GCF_900110585.1 of Aquisalimonas asiatica. Lineage (NCBI taxonomy): Bacteria > Pseudomonadati > Pseudomonadota > Gammaproteobacteria > Chromatiales > Ectothiorhodospiraceae > Aquisalimonas > Aquisalimonas asiatica. The sequence goes on from NZ_FOEG01000012.1 coordinate 19,662, forward strand.
GATCGAGGGCGCGGCGGAAGTGCGCACCAGCCAGTTCGCCGACGCCATCATCGCCGAGATGCAGGGCGACCTGGACCTGGACCAGTTCCGCTCCGAGCGTGACCAGGCCATCGAGAAGGATCGCAAGGCGCGGGAGCTGCGTCGCGTCTCCTCGCCGCTGGAAGAGATGGTGGCCTCCGGCCGCATCCCCCACACCGTGGCCGACCTCATGAACCCGAACCCGGTCTCCGTGCCGGCCGAGACCAACGTGGAAGACGCCATGCACCTGATGCGCGAGAAGCGGATCAGCAGTGTCATCGTCCGCCCGGGTGACGACGGCCAGTGGGGCATCATGACCCAGCGCGACGTGCTCGCCCGGATCGTCCAGCCCAGCCGCCGGCCGAACACCGTCAAGGTCGGCGAAGTGGCATCCAAGCCGCTGGTGACCGTACCGGTGGACATGACCCTGCAGGAGTGCGCGGAGAAGATGGGCGGCAGCAACATCCGCCGGTGTGCCGTCACCGACAAGGATCAGGAGCCCATCGGCATCATCTCCGATACGGACATCTTCGCCAGCGTCGAACAGTTCGGCCTGCCGGAGTAACACCGGAACGGACCCGGGTGTCCTTGTCACACCATGATCGGGGCTGAAGCCCCTCCCACACCCACGGTGGGAGGGGCTTCAGCCCCGTCTGTCTGTTACCGCACCCGCACCAATCAGACCGGCCAAGAACAGACCGAGGTCGCCATGACTGATCGATCCGCCACCGACCAACCCCTCCGCGACGACATCAGGGAACTGGGCGACCTGCTCGGTCAGATTCTGCGCGAGCAGGGCAGTCAGGACCTCTACCAGACCGTCGAAACCGTGCGCAGCCTTGCCAAACAGGCGCGTGGCGGCGACAACGACGCCGCGACCCGTCTGGAAGAGGCACTGACGGGGCTGGACGACAACATGATCATGCCCGTCGTCCGCGCCTTCTCCCATTTCCTCAACCTGGCCAACATTGCCGAGCAGCATCACCGCGTGCGGCGTAGCCGTGCGTGGGCACGTGCGCCCGACACCACGCCACTGCGCGGGTCGCTGGAGGAGGGATTCAAACGGCTGGCGGCAGGAACGGACCCGGATGACCTGTTCAATGCCGTTTGCCGCATGCAGGTGGGTCTCGTACTCACGGCCCACCCCACCGAGGTCACCCGGCGGTCGCTGCTGCAGAAGCACAACCGCATCGCCAGCCTGCTGGAGACCCAGGACCGCCAGGATCTCACGCCCGAAGAGACCGGGGACCTGCAGGCCGCCCTCAAACGTGAAGTCACCGCCGCCTGGCATACCGACGAAATCCGCCAGCGCCGCCCCTCCCCCGAGGACGAGGCCCGCTGGGGCTACGCCGTGGTGGAGCAGACCCTCTGGGACGCCATTCCGCGCCACGCCCGCCGCCTGGACCGCATGCTGCGGGACTACACCAACCGCGGCCTGCCGCTGGACGTGGCCCCGATCCAGTTCGGCTCATGGATGGGCGGTGACCGGGATGGCAACCCGCGTGTCACCGGCCGCGTCACCCGCAACGTCTGTCTCATGGCCCGCTGGCAGGCGGCAGAGCTCTACGACAAGGAGCTCACCCGTCTGATCTCCGAGCTGTCCCTGCAGTGCCGCGACGCCGACCTGCGCGAGCAGGTGGGCGATGCCTGGGAGCCCTACCGGGTGGTGCTCAAGCGCGTGCGCGCCCGCATGCGGCTCACCCTGCGCTGGCTGGAGGCGCGGCTCGCCGGCCGGGAGCTGCCGGAAGGCGAGATCTACCAGCACGTGGACGACTTCCGGCAACCGCTGCTGGACTGCTACCACTCCCTGCACCGCTGTGGCGCCGGCGTGGTGGCCGACGGCCGCCTGCTGGACCTGCTGCGGCGGGTAAGCTGTTTCGGCCTGACCCTGATGCGCATCGACATCCGCCAGGAGGCCGGCCGGCACACCGAAGCCCTCGGCGCCATCACCCGGGCGTTGGGTCTGGGCGACTACGCCGACTGGAGCGAAGAGGAGCGCCAGCGCTTCCTGATCGCGGAGCTGGACAACCCGCGGCCACTGACTCCGCGCGGTTTCGCCCCGGAGGACGACGTCCGGGAAGTGCTGGACACCTTCCGGGTCATCGCGGAACAGGGGCCGGACAGCCTCGGCGCCTACATCATCTCCATGGCGTCCAAGCCGTCGGACATCCTGGCGGTGGAACTGCTGCAGAAGGAGGCCGGCGTAAAACACTACCTGCGGGTGGTGCCGCTGTTCGAGACGCTGGACGACCTGGAAGGCGCCGAGGCCTGTCTCGACCGGCTGCTGGAGATCGACTGGTACCACCAGCGCATCCAGGGCCAGCAGGAGATCATGATCGGCTACTCCGACTCGGGCAAGGACGCGGGCCACCTCACCGCCGCCTGGGCGCTGTACCAGACCCAGGAGCGGCTGCTGGCCTGCTGCCGGCGCAATGGCGTGGAGCTGACCCTGTTCCACGGCCGGGGCGGCTCCATCGGCCGCGGCGGCGGCCCGACCCACGCGGCCATCCTGTCGCAGCCGCCCGGGTCGGTGAACGGCAGCCTGCGCGCCACGGAACAGGGTGAGGTCATCCAGGCCAAGTTCGGCCTGCCCGGTATCGCCCTGCGCAACCTGGAGCTCTACACCACGGCCGTGCTGGAAGCCACGCTGCAGCCGCCGCCGGAGCCCGACCCCGAGTGGCGCGAGCTCATGGACACCCTCTCCGGCACCGCCGTGACAACCTATCGCGGCATGGTCCGGCATACGGACAACTTCGTGGAGTATTTCCGCGCCGCCACGCCCGAGCAGGAAATCGCCGGGCTCACTATCGGTTCCCGCCCGGCGAAACGCCGGCAGAGCGGCGGTGTCGAGAGCCTGCGCGCCATCCCCTGGATCTTCAGCTGGACCCAGACCCGCCTGCTCCTGCCGGCCTGGCTGGGTGTCGGCGAAGCGCTGCGGGAGGCGCTGGAACAGGGCCAGGAAGAGCGCCTGCGCACCATGTTCGAGCAGTGGCCCTTCTTCCACGCTTTCCTGGACATGGTGGAAATGGTGCTGGCCAAGGGCGACCCGGACGTGGCCGCACAATACGACCGACGCCTGGTGCCGGACGAGCTGCAGCCCCTGGGCGACGACCTGCGGCAGCGGTACCGCCACACCCTGGATGCGGTGCTGGCCGTGAGTGGCCACGAGCGGCCGCTGGCCGACTTCCCGGTGGTGCGGCGCTCGGTGGACGTGCGCAACCCCTACGTGGATCCGCTCAACCGGCTGCAGGTGGAGCTGCTGCACCGGGTCCGGCATCGTAACGAGGAGCACCTGCGCAAGGCGCTGCAGGTGTGCATCAACGGCATCGCCGCCGGCATGCGTAACACGGGATAGAACAGACCGTAGGAGCGGCGCAAGCCGCGAAAGCGACGTGCCACTGGCACTGCGAAATCGCGGCTCGCGCCGCTCCTACGAAGCATCGGAGACAAACGCAACGGCTATGCACGACTACCAACGGGAATTCCTCGACTTCGCCCTGGAACAGAACGTGCTGCGCTTCGGCGAGTTCCAGCTCAAATCGGGGCGCATCAGCCCCTACTTCTTCAACGCCGGGCTGTTCAACACTGGCCGCAGCCTCGCGGCTCTGGGACGCTACTACGCGCACTCGATCACGGAATCGGGGGTGGGCTTCGACATGCTCTTCGGTCCGGCCTACAAGGGCATTCCCCTGGCCAGCACGACCGCCGTGGCCCTGGCCGACCACCACGACCGGGACGTGCCCTGGGCCTTCAACCGCAAGGAGGCCAAGGATCATGGCGAGGGGGGCACCATTGTCGGCGCCCCCCTGGCCGGCCGCGTCCTGGTGATCGACGACGTGATCTCGGCGGGGACCTCGGTGCAGGAGTCGGTGGACATGATCCGCGCCGCCGGGGCGGAGTTCGCCGGGGTGGCCATCGCGCTGGACCGCAAGGAGCGCGGCAGCGGCGAACTCTCGGCGGTGCAGCAGGTGCGCGAACAGTACGACGCCCCGGTGGCGCCCATAGTCGACCTGGACGACCTGGTGCGCTGGCTGGAGCAGCGCGGCGACCGTGACGCCGACCTCGCCGCCATCCGCACCTACCGGGAACAGTACGGCGCCTGAGCCCCCGCTCCCCGCCGACACCCCGTAGGAGCGGCGCAAGCCGCGACCGTTCCAGTGGCACTGAATCCCTCCGGCGATCGCGGCTTGCGCCGCTCCTACGGGCGTCAGGAATGCCGTTACAGTACCGCTTACCGCTCCAGCGTCCGGAGCCAGTCCCGCAGCCCGTCCGTGTAGGTCTCGCCGCTGCGCATGAACCCGGTGTTGTGATCGCCCTGGATACGCAGGAATGTCTTCGGCTCCGGGGCAGCCTCGTAGATCGCCTCGCCGTGGTGGAACGGAATGATCTCGTCGTCGGGGCTGTGCACCACCAGCACCGGCGCCTGCAGATCCTGGACGAACTCCCGTGTCGGATACTGAATCCGGGCAAGCTGACGCACGGGGAAGATGGGGTAGAGCTCGGCGGCCCGATCCGGGGCGGAGGTGAACGCCGACTCCAGGATCACGCCGCCCACGTCCCGTTCCGTGGCCACGCGGGCGGCCACCGCCGCCCCCAGGGAGCGACCGAAGGCGATGATCTCCTCCGGCGACACATCCCGCTCATCCACGAGATGCTCCCAGGCCGCCCGGCCATCCCGGTACAGGCCGGTCTCCGACGGGCTCCCCTCGCTGCGCCCGTAACCGCGGTAATCGATGATCAGCACCGCGGCGCCAAGATCGTGGAAGATCTCCAGGCTGTCCAGCCGGTGGCTGATGTTGCCGGCGTTGCCGTGAAAGAAGAGCACCGTGTGGCGGGCGTTATCCGGCCCCGGCAGATACCAGCCGTGGAGCTGGACGCCGTCCTCCGTCTGCAGCGAGACATCGTCCCAGTCCAGCCCGATTTCGGCCGGCGTGGCGATCAGCTCGCGCCCGGGAACGCCGGGTAGATGGATCAGCCGCGACTGCATCCCGTACAGTAGCAGGAGCAGGCCGAGGTAAATCCCGACGCCCACAAGCGCAATGACGGTGATAGTCCCCATGAACCCCCTGTTCCGGCGCGTTGTACTCATACTGGCTGTCATCCTCGTTGGAGCCGCACTGGCCGGCTGCGGCAGCGTCCACCGCGGTTACGAGAGCATGCTCCTCCTGGGTGATGTCCAGTCCGGCGCCGAGAGCAGCCGGCTGAAGAACATTACCGAGGAGCCTGAACGCTCCACCGTAGCCTACGCGGTGGATGATCGGGAACACGTTGCCGACATCTATCAGCCCGGCGACCGCGAACCGCGGGGGACGCTGGTGCTGATTCACGGTTTCACCGAACACGGCCGCCACGACCCGCGGCTGGTGGAGTTCGCCACCAGCATGGCGCGCGCCGGCTTCACCGTGGTTGCCCCCGACGTGGAGGGCCCCATGACCATGGCCGTGGGGCTGCGCGACGCCAGGCACATCCAGGACACGCTCGAGTACGTCGCCGCAGACGAGGACGATTTCGCCACCGAACCCATGGGTCTGATGGCGTTCAGTTTCGCAGTCGGGCCGGCCGTGATCGCCGCCAAGTCGCCGGACGTGGCGGAGGACGTGGCATTCCTGGTTGCCGTAGGCGGCTACTACGATATCGAGCACGCCATCACCTACGTGACCACCGGGGTGGACCCCCTCTCCGGCCGCCGGGATACCGTTCCGCAGCCACGGCGCGAGGGTAAATGGGTGGTCCTGCTGAGCCAGCTCGACCGCATCGAGGACACGCACGACCGGGAGCTGCTGCGGGAGATCGCCGAGGCGCGCCTGGAGGACCCGGGCGCGCAGGTCGACAGCCAGGTGGACGCGCTGGGCGAGGACGGGCGCGCCGTCTACGGGCTGATCACGAACACCGACCCGGACCGGGTCGGCGAATACCTGGAGGCGTTACCGGCGACCGTGCGGGACGAGCTCCACGGCCTTGACCTGGCGCGACGGGACCTGTCGCAGCTCCGCGCCGAGCTGGTCCTGGTCCACGGCACGGATGACAACGTCATCCCGATTGGTCACAGTGAACGCCTGCAGGCTGCCGTGGGCGAGGAGCAGGCCCACCTGTATCCCGCCGCCGGCCTCTACCACGTGGATGTCACGCCGGGGCTGCGCGACGGCTGGCAGCTCTGGCGGGCCAGTCGCCTGGTGCTGCGTCTGGCGGATCAGCACTGAGCACGAGACATCGTACCGAGAGGCAGGAACGCCCCATGAAACCGCTGTTGCCACACCGCTGCGCCTGCACCCTGGCCACGCTGCTCGTCGCCAGCCTGCTGGCCGCGCCCGCGGGGGCCGATGGTCAGCTCTACCGCTGGACGGACGACGACGGCAACGTGCACTACAGCGACCGGCTGCCGGCGGACCGCGCACCGGACGGCCGCGACGTGTACGACCGTTCGGGCCGGCACCTGGAGCGCATCGACGCCGCCCTGTCCGAGGAGGAGCGGGCACTGAAGCGCGAACGGGAGGCCCAGGAGCGCGAAGCGCAGGCGCTGGCCGAGGAGCGGGCGGCAGAGCAGGCGGACTATGACCGCATGCTCCGCGACACCTACACCCACCCGGACGACGTGCGGGCAGCCCGTGACGAGCGCCTGCGCACCCTTGAGGCTACGGCATCACTCGCTGGCAGCCGGATCGAGCGCTATCGTGACGAGCTGGAACGGCTGCAGGACGAGGCGGCCCGCCTGGAACGGCAGTCCGACGGCGATCCCGCTCCCGCCTACGAGCGCATCGACGAGGTGCGCGAACGGATCGCCCGGCAGGAGCGGTTCATCGAGCGCCGGGAAGCGGAGATGGCCGACGTGCGCGAGACCTTCCAGGGGCACCTGGAACGCCTGCAGGAGCTCCAGGCCCGGGACAACTGACCGAACCCCCGCGACCGGTCAGGACGGCCCGTGGATCAGCGTGCCCACGCCGCGGTCGGTGAACAGCTCCAGCAGCACGGCATGGGTGACCCGGCCGTCGATGATGTGGGCCGCACGCACGCCGTTCTGTACCGACTCCAGCGCACAGCGGATCTTGGGCAGCATGCCGCCCTGGATGGTGCCGTCCTGGATCAGCTCTTCCACCCGCTCGGCGTCGAGACCGGTGAGCAGGTGGCCGTCCTTGTCCAGCAGGCCTTCCGTGTTGGTGAGCAGGATCAGTTTCTCGGCGCCGAGCACTTCCGCCAGCTTGCCGGCAACCAGATCGGCATTGATGTTGTAGCCGCGCCCGTCGTCGCCGACGCCGATGGGCGCAATCACCGGGATGAACTCGCCCGTGTCGAGCATGTTCACCACCGAGGCGTCGATGCTGGCCACTTCGCCCACGTGGCCGATGTCCGGCAGTTCACTCCCGGGGGTGTCTGCGCCCATGCCGTCCAGCCGCAGCTGCCGGGCCCGGATCAGCCCCCCGTCCTTGCCCGTGAGCCCGACGGCCCGGCCGCCCTGGGCGTTGATAAGCTGGACGATCTCCTTGTTCACCAGCCCACCCAGCACCATCTCCACCACGTCCATGGTTTCGGCGTCGGTCACGCGCATGCCGTCCACGAAGCGGGTTTCCTTGCCGATGCGGTCAAGCAGTTCGCCGATCTGGGGGCCGCCGCCGTGGACCACCACCGGATTGAAGCCCACCAGCTTCATGAGAACGATGTCACGGGCGAAGGAGCGCTTGAGCGCCTCGTCGACCATGGCGTTGCCGCCGAACTTCACCACGATGGTCTTGCCGTGGAAGCGCTGGATGTAGGGCAGCGCCTCGGTGAGGACTTCGGCGACTTCGGCTGGGGTCTTGGTGGTGGTGGTCATGGTTTTCCTGTTGATGAGGTTGTCTGGTTGATGGTGGCGGTCATCCTGGTAGACCTGAAGGTCTACCCTACGGTTGCTGAAGGTCTACCCTACGCACAAGTCTGACCGCCGCGGTATCGCGCCCGCGTAGGGTGGACCTTCAGGTCCACCGGTTCGCCTCCGATCCGGCACCGCCGCCGCTCAGGCGTAGGGTGGACCTTCAGGTCCACCATCGACCCGCACGCGCCGGGCCGCCTCAGAACGGCAGGTCCAGCCCCGGCCGCGCCTGGTCCAGCAGCGTCCGGAAGCGCGCACGGATGCGCTCCAGAGCCGTCTCGTCGTCCCCTTCGAAGCGCAGCACCAGGCAGGGCGTGGTATTGCTCGCCCGAACCAGACCCCAGCCGTCGGGGAAGTCCACCCGCAGGCCGTCGATGGTGGTCACCCGCGCCTCGGGAAAATCGGCGGCCGCCACCAGCCGCTCGATCACCTGGGGCGGCTCCCCTTCGGAGAGGTCCACCTTGATCTCGGGGGTGCTCACGGCCTCGGGCAGCGCCGCGAACACCTCGGTGCTGGAGCGATCCTCCATGGACAGGATCTCCAGCAGCCGCGCCGCGGTGTAGATGCCGTCATCGAAGCCCGGCCAGCGGTCGTTGAAGAAGATGTGGCCGCTCATCTCCCCGGCCAGGGGGGCGCCGCTCTGCTTGAGCTTGGCCTTGATCAGGGAGTGGCCGGTGCGCCACATCACCGGCACGCCGGCGTGCTCGGTAATCACCTGGGCGAGCTGCGAGGAGCATTTCACGTCGAAGACGATGTCCGCGCCGGGGTTGCGGCTCAGCACGTCCCGCGCGTAGAGCATCATCTGCCGGTCCGCCCAGATGATCTTGCCCTCGGCATCCACCACGCCGAGGCGATCACCGTCGCCGTCCAGTGCCAGCCCGACATCCGCCTGCTGCAGGCGCACCAGGCTGATCAGCGCCTCCAGGTTGTGCGGGTCGCTGGGGTCCGGATGGTGATTGGGGAAGGTGCCGTCCACCTCGCAATACAGGGGCTCCACCTCACAGCCGATGGCCTGCAGCACCTGCGGGGCGATGCCACCGCCGACGCCGTTGCCCGCGTCCAGCACCACCCGCAGGGGCCGATGCAGGGTGATGTCGCCGGCAATGGCGTCGATGTAGTTGGTGGCCACGTCCTGACGGCGGACACCGCCCTCTCCGGCCACCAGGTCGTCCTCGACGATGCGCCGGTGGAGGTCCTTGATGGCGTCGCCGGACAGCGTCTCGCCACCGACCATGATCTTCAGGCCGTTGTAGTCCGGGGGGTTGTGGCTGCCGGTGATCTCGACGCCGGTGCCGGTGCCGAGGTGGTGAGTGGCGAAGTACATCACCGGCGTCGGCACCTGGCCGATGTCGATCACCTGCCGACCGGCGGCCACGAGCCCCTCGGTCAACGCGGCGGCCAGGTCCGGGCTGGACAACCGGCCATCACGCCCCACGACCACCTCGTTGCAGCCCCTGGCCGCAGCCTCGCTGCCGATGCTGCGGCCGATCTGCCGCACCACGTCCGCCGACAGGCTCGAACCCACCACGCCACGAATGTCGTACGCCCGAAACAGGCTGGGATCCACGTTCAAACCGTTCTCCTTTTCCAGGTCCGCGTGCGCCGCCGGCGCATCTTGCCCGGGCTGCGGTTCAGCCGCGAGCTCCTCCACGATCATGCCACCATCCCCGGCGCGGACCGGTTCCGGCCCGCCGGCCACGGGGGCGGCTGCCCCGCCGGAGCCGTCTTCCGCCGTTGCCGCCGGGGGCTCGGCCGCCCGCTTGCGCAACGCCCGGAGCGTCATGACCACCACCAGCAGGATCAGCGTGCCCGCGACCCCGACAATGGTCAAAAACCAGGGGTCACGCAGCGGCCGGTACACACCACCGTCGCCGCCGGTGACAATACGGACCTGCCACTGACTGCCGGGCACGCTGGCAGCCCGTTCGATCCCGCCCTGCGGCCGCGATCCGGCCGCCACGACTGCATCTCCGTCCTGGGCAACGACGCGCCTGCCATCGGCCGCCCCGGGGAGCGCCAGCGCGTCATTCAGCCACTCCGGCGGCAGCGACACCAGCAGCAGCCCGATCACCGCATCTTCCCGGATGACGGGCGCCACCAGATTCAGGTGCGCCTCCGCACGCCCCGGCAGATGGGCCTCCGGGCCGGTCACTGCGGCGCCGGATTCACTCAGCCGCAGCATCTCCAGCGCCGCATAACCGAGCGGTGGCTCGGCATCCAGCGCCGGCTCGTCGTGGCCGGGCGGGAGCAGCATCACCCGCAGCGCGGCGGGGAACTGCTCCGCGACGCCCTCGGCGGCCGCGCGCATGCTGTCATGATCGCCGTCCGCGGCCGCATGGACCACAGCGTCCTCGGCCGCGGCCACTCGGATGCGATCCCGGAGCTGCTCCACGTGCTCCCCGACCTGTCCGGCCAGTGCGGTGGCCACCTCGCCCGCCCGCGCCTGCTGCTCGGCGTGGCGCGCTTCCTGGGCGGCATCGCGGATCAGCCAGAATGCGGCGGCCGTAATGGCAACCACCAGCAACAGCGCTGTTGCCCAGATGGATCCGGTTCGCCCTCCGGCGCGCGCGCTCAACGGCTGCCCCTCCCGCGTGCTCAGCTGCGGCCGGAATGGCCGAAGCCGCCGGCCCCCCGCTCGCTGGCCTCGAAGCTGTCCACCACGCGCAGCTCCGGGCGCACCACCGGCACGAAGACAAGCTGCGCAATGCGATCACCCGGCTGCACCGTGTAGGTGTCCCGGCTGCGGTTCCAGCAGGAGACGAACACCTCGCCCTGGTAGTCGGAATCGATCAGGCCGACCAGGTTACCCAGCACGATGCCATGCTTGTGGCCCAGGCCCGAGCGCGGCAGAATCACCGCCGCCAGCGTCGGGTCGCCCATGTGAATGGCAAGCCCGGTGGGGATCAGCAGCGTCGCATCCGGCGCAAGCAGGGTCTCCCCTTCCAGGCAGGCGCGCAGGTCCACGCCCGCCGATCCGTCGGTGGCGTATCCGGGGAGGCCCCATTCGTTGTTCAGCCGGGCGTCGAGCATCCGCACATCCACTGTCGTCATGCCTTCTCCTGTGATTGCTTGTCGCGGAGGCGCTGCTCCACGACTTCCAGCAGCGCCTCCGCGAGGCGGGTCTTGGGCGACGGCCCCAGCGCCACGGAGCCGCCGTCCCAGCTGACCTCCAGGGCGTTGTCCTCGGCATCGAAGCCACTGCCGGGCCGTCCAACCCAGTTGGCGGCGATCATGTCGAGCCCCTTGCGGCGCCGCTTGCCTTCGGCGTTCGCCTGCATGTCGTTGGTCTCCGCGGCGAACCCCACGGTAAAGGGCGCCTGTGCCCCCCCGGCCACATCGGCAAGAATGTCCGGGTTGCGCACCAGCGCCAGCGCCATATCGGCGTCGTTCTTCTTGATCTTCGCATCCGCCGGCGTGGCCACCCGGTAATCCGCCACCGCCGCGCAGGCGATGAAGATGGTGCAGTCGGCGATACGCGCCATGACGGCATCGTGCATCTGCGCTGCCGACTCCACGTCCACCCGCTCGACGCCGGGCGGTGTGGGCAGGGCCACCGGCCCGCTGACCAGGGTGACGCGTGCGCCGGCCCGCGCGGCGGCCGCCGCCAGGGCAAAGCCCATGCGGCCGGAGCTGCGGTTGCTGATGTAGCGCACGGGATCGATGGCTTCCCGGGTGGGCCCGGCGGTGAGCACCACGTGTTCACCGGCCAGCGACCGCGCAGGGAAGAGCGTGGTCAGGCCCGCCACCAGCTCCAGTGGCTCCAGCATGCGGCCGGATCCCACCTCGCCGCAGGCCTGGTCACCGGCTCCCGGCCCCAGCACCGTCGCATTGCGCTCCACCAGCAGGGCCACGTTGGCCTGAGTGGCCGGATGCGCCCACATCACCCGGTTCATGGCCGGCGCGATGGCCAGGGGCGCTTCGGTGGCGAGACACAGGGTCGTGAGCAGATCGTCGGCGTGACCGTGGGCCAGGCGGGCAATCACGTCGGCGCTGGCGGGCGCGATCAGGACGGCGTCCGCCCAGCGCGCCAGCTCGATGTGTCCCATGGCGGCCTCGGCGTCCGGATCCAGCAGGCTGGTATGCACCGGGTTGCCGGACACCGCCTGGAACGTGAGCGGCCGCACGAACTCCTGGGCACCGGCGGTCATGACCACGCGCACGTCGGCGCCGGCATCGCCCAGGCGGCGCACCAGATCGGCGCTCTTGTAGGCGGCGATCCCGCCCGAGACCCCCAGAAGTATGCGTTTGCCGGTAAGGTCGGCCATGCTGTCCCCTGCTTGCGCGCGGCTCCGCCGCGGACCGGTGGAAAGTGTACGAAATCCGTCGGTACTGTGCATGCTTGCAAGTGCGAGCACAAATGGCTAAAACGAGGCACGCACACCCATTCGCGATCACTCCACGGAAGGAGAACACCAATGGCCATTACCGACTGGCCGGAGGCGGAACGCCCCCGGGAACGGCTGCTCGCTCACGGTGCCGACGCGCTCTCCGACGCCGAGCTCCTTGCCATCTTTCTGCGCACCGGCAGCCGCGGCCGCAGTGCCGTCGACCTTGCGCGGGATCTCCTGCAGCGTTACAACGGCCTGCGCGGGCTGCTGGAAGCCGACCGCGCCAGCTTCTGTGCCGGCCCCGGCCTGGGCGACGCCAAGTACACCCAGCTGCAGGCGGTGCTGGCCATGGCGCGGCGCTACCTGGCCGCGGACCTGGAGCGCGGCGACGCCCTGACGACACCCCAGGCCACACGCGCGTTTCTGCAGTCGCGGCTCCGGCACCGGCAACGGGAGGTGTTCGCCTGCCTGTTCCTGGACAACCGGCACCGGGTGATGCATTTCGAGGAGCTGTTCGAAGGCACCATCGACGCGGCGGCCGTCTATCCGCGCGAGGTGGTCCGCCGGGCGCTGGCGCACAATGCCGCCGCGGTGATCGCGGCCCATAATCACCCCTCCGGCGTCGCCGAGCCGAGCCGGGCCGACGAGCAGATCACCCGCAGGCTGCGGGACGCCCTGGGCCTGGTGGATATCCGCCTGCTGGATCATTTCATCGTCGGTGACGGCGAGCCGGTGTCGTTCGCGGAACGGGGGCTCATGTAGCCGCCCGCCTGTGTCAGACTCTCACCATCTCCACCACCACGCGGGTAGACGGCATGCGCAGGATTACGGATGAACAGGGGCACGACTGGGACGTGACCGTCGGGCGCGAATCCTACGGCATGCAGGTGTTCCTGTTCATGCCCCAGGACGGCAGCGGTGTGCGCAAGGCGCTGATGACAGCCGACACCTGGCTCGACGGCGAGCGGGAGCTGCACACGCTCGATCAGGCGGCGCTGCTGGAGCGGCTTGGGGTCTCCGTGCCGTGGGAGGAGACGGCGTCGTATTGATGGTGCGTACGGGTGCGTCGCCGGCTTATCCGGTGGACCTGAAGGTCCACCCTACGGCGCTTGAGGGCAACGACGCATGGGGGCTGGTGGATGTGGCTGGATCGCCGGCTCATCTGGTGGACCTGAAGGTCCACCCTACGGGTCTCCGGCGGGCGTTGCGGTTGCGGTTTCCGGCGCAGGCGTAAAAACGTAGGGTGGACCTTCAGGTCCACCACCCGTACACCGCACAAAAACGGCCCCGCAGAGCGGGGCCGAAGTCATCAACGGGGGAACACAGGATAACCCGGATCAGGCCGCCATGGCGGCCTTCAGCTTGTTCATGGCGTTCTTCTCGAGCTGACGCACACGCTCCGCCGAGACGCCGTACTTGTCCGCCAGCTCCTGCAGCGTGGTCTTCTGCTCGGCCAGCCACCGGCGCTGCACGATGTCGCGACTGCGATCATCCAGCTCGTCCACGGCGGAGTGCAGGGCATCGATCTGATGCCCGTCCCAGTCGTCGGATTCGATCTGCGACGCCGGGTCCATGCGGTTGTCCGACAGATATGCTGCCGGTGACCGCACCACGGCGTCATCGTCGTCCGCGTCGGGCTGCGGGTCGAACGCCATGTCCTGACCACTGAGCCGCGATTCCATCTCCAGCACGGTCTCCGGCTTGACGCCGAGATCGCGGGCGACGTTGTTCACTTCGTCGTTGGTGAGCCAGCCCAGGCGCTTCTTGGAGCTGCGCAGGTTGAAGAACAGCTTGCGCTGCGCCTTGGTGGTGGCGACCTTGACAATGCGCCAGTTGCGCAGGATGTATTCGTGGATCTCGGCACGGATCCAGTGCACGGCGAACGAGACCAGGCGGACCTTCACGTCCGGGTCGAACCGTTTCACCGCTTTCATCAGGCCGATGTTGCCTTCCTGGATCAGGTCGGCCAGGGGCAGGCCGTAGCCGTTGTAACCGCGCGCGATGTGCACCACGAAACGCAGGTGCGCGAGCACCAGCTGCCGGGCGGCGTCGATGTTCTCCTGATCGCGATACTCCAGCGCGAGCTCATGCTCTTCCTCGGCGCTGAGCACGGGAATCTGGTTGACCGCCTGAATGTAGGCCTCTTCACTGCCTGCGCGCAGCGGCAGCTGGTTGGTTGTGACCGTGGACAGGGCAGTACCCATTGCTTTCCCCCTTGCTTGCTTCCGTGACTATTTTAGCAGTCACAACCTTTGAGTGCTAAACGACGGAGAAGTTCACAATCCCGGGCAAAGTAATGGGGGTCCGGCGCGGGATTTCAAGGGGATTATGTGGCGAGTGGTGGACGTAAACGTCCACCCTACGCCCCGACCAACCCCGACCAACCCCGACCAACCCCGACCAACCGCACCGGGGCCACCGGGGCCACCGGGGCCACCGGGGCCACCGGGGCCACCGGGGCCACCGGGGCCACCGGGGCCACCGGGGCCACCGGGCCACCGGACCACCGGACCACCGGACCACCGGACCACCGGACCACCGGACCACCGGACCACCGGACCACCGGACCACCGTAGGGTGGACCTTCAGGTCCACCAAACCAACGCCCCTAACGCGGCTCGATGGAGGCCAGGTGGCGCCCCACGGCGATCCACGAGCCGACCAGCCCGAGGCCGATACCCACGGCCCAGACCGCGAGAATGCCCTGGAACCCGAGACCGCTCAGCAGCGGCCCGGTCTGGTAGAGCTCCGCCAGCCGGTTGAGGGGCCCGCTGAGCATCAGCCGGCCGCCTTCGACCAGTATGGTGGCCAGGAGGCCGCCAATGACGCCGTACCACGCCCCCTCGTAAAGAAAGGGCCGGCGGATGAACGCATTGGTGCCACCGATGAGTTTGGTGATCACGATCTCCTCGCGCCGGTTCTCGATGGCGAGGCGGATGGTATTGCCGACCACCATGATCACCGCCAGGCCCAGCAGCCCCGCAACAATCCAGGCGGCGCGGCGCAGCAGCTCCATGATGGCCTGCAGGCGCTGGACCCACTCAAGGTCGAGGCGGGCCCGATCCACGGCGTCATGGTCGCTCAGCTCGTTGGTCAGCGCCTCAAGGCTGGTGGCATCGGTGCCGCGCCGGGGATGGATGACAATCACCGGCGGCAGCGGGTTGTCGTCGAGCATGGCCAGCGCGGCGTCCATGCCGGAGAGCTCCCGGAATTCGGTCAGCGCGTCGTCCGGCGTGACCACTTCCGTGCGCTCGATGCTGTGGCGACCCGCAAGGTCATCGGCCAGCTCGCGGTGGGCGGATTCGCCGATGTCCATCTGCAGAAACAGCGAGATCTGCGCCCCGTCGTCCCAGTCACCGGCGTGCCGCTCGACGTTGTCCAGCAACAGCAGAAAGGCCGCCGGTAGCGCCAGGGCGATGCCGAGGACGCCGGCGGTCATGCCGCTGGCGAGCCGCGTCCGCGCCAGCCGCCCCAGCGCGCCCACGGCGGCACGGGCGTGATCGGCCCCCCAGGCCTGGAGACGACCGATGGGGCCGACGCCCTTGCTGGCGCGGTTACTGCGCTGTTCGCTGCGCTCCGCCATCGCCCTAGCCTCCCCGGCCCGCGCGCCCGCTGTCGGCGGTAAGCTGGCCATCCCCCAGGCTCAGGTAGCGGTGCCCGAGGCGGCGGATGAGATCGAGATCGTGGCTGGCGATGAGTACCGTGACACCGACACGATTGAAGGCCTCGAACAGGCCCATGATCTCCTCGGAGAGCTCCGGGTCCAGGTTACCCGTGGGCTCGTCGGCGAGCAGAATCGGTGGCCGGGTCACCACCGCCCGGGCGATGCCCACGCGCTGCTGCTCCCCGCCGGAGAGCGTGACCGGGTAGGCGGTCTCGCGGTGGAGCAGGCTGACCTTGTCCAGGGCGGCGCGCACGCGCCGGCCGATATCGCGGTGGGGCACGCCGGCGATGACCAGGGGCAGGGCCACGTTGTGGTAGACCGTGCGGTCGTGGAGCAGGCGGTGGTCCTGGAAGATCATGCCCACGCGCCGGCGCAGGTAGGGAATGCGGCGCGAGGACAGGCGGTTCAGGTTGATGCCGTTGATCACGATCTGCCCGCGACTGGGGCGCTCCAGCACCGGGATCAGCTTCAGCAGGGTGCTCTTGCCGGCGCCTGAGTGGCCGGTGAGAAACACCATCTCCCCCCGGTCCACCTGAAACGACAGGCTGCGCAGGGCCTCGTGCCCCCCCGGGTACTGTTTGCTGACGCTATCGAAGAAAATCATGGTCAGCGGCTACTGCACGTCCATGGCATCGCCCAGCAGCGCATCCACGAACTCTTCGGCGTGGAACGGGCGCAGATCGTCGGGGCGCTCGCCCACGCCGATATAGCGGATGGGCAGGCCCAGGCGCTGGGCAATGGCGAAGATCACGCCCCCCTTGGCCGTGCCGTCGAGCTTGGTGAGGATCAGCCCGGAGACGCCCACGGCCTTGTGGAACTGCTCCGCCTGGGAGAGCGCGTTCTGACCGGTACTGGCGTCCAGCACCAGCAGCACCTCGTGGGGCGCAGTTTCGTCCAGCCGCCCGAGCACGCGCCGGACCTTGCGCAGCTCGTCCATGAGGTTGTCCTGGGTGTGCAGGCGCCCGGCGGTGTCGGCGATGAGCACGTCGACCCCGCGGGCCTTGGCCGCCTGCTGGGCGTCGTAGATCACGGACGCGGAATCGGCCCCCGTGTGCTGCGCGATCACGGGAATGCCGGTGCGCTCGCCCCACTGCTGGAGCTGCTCCACGGCCGCTGCGCGGAAGGTGTCTCCGGCGGCCAGTAGTACCGACCGGCCCTCGCCGCGATAGCGGCTGGCGAGCTTGCCGATGGTGGTGGTCTTGCCCACACCGTTGACGCCGACGGTGAGCAGCACGAAGGGCCCGCCCGCGTTCTCCGGCACCAGGGCTTCTTCACAGGGTGCGAGCAGCTCGATCATGTCGGCGCGCAGGGCCTGCATGAGCGCATCCATGTCGCCCAGCTCCTTGCGCCGCACACGCTCGGTCATGCGTTCGATGATCCGCGTGGTCGCCTCGACACCGACATCGGCCATGAGCAGCCGGGTCTCCAGCTCCTCGAGGAGGTCATCGTCGATGGTCTTGCGGCCGAGAAACGCCGTCGCCAGCCCCTCGGTGAGCCCCGAACGGGTCCGGCCCAGCCGCTCCTTCAGCCGCCCGAACAGACCGGGGCGCTGGGCGCCGTCATCCGACGCTTCGGCGGTGGACGGCGTTTCGTCCTGCTTCCCTTTTCTGAACCCGAACATGTCTTTGATGGTCACTCTCTGGTGAGCGGTTTGCGTATCCTAGCACTGTCTGCGCAACCTGCTCAGGGGGAAATCCGGTCGCGACGCGCGGTCACGGCCGGACCATAACAACGCCGCCACAACATACACACGCACCAGAGAGCGACAACTACCATGATGCGATCATGCCTCGCCCTGTTCGCCGGCCTGTTCCTCTCGGCCGGCACGGCAGCCGCCGCCACTCCGGATATCCACAGCTTCGAACTGGACAACGGCATGACGGTTCTCGTCAAGCCGGACGAGCGCGCGCCGGTGGTGATCAACCAGCTCTGGTTCCCGGTGGGCTCAAGCCACGAGCAGCCCGGCACCACGGGCATCGCCCACATGCTCGAGCACATGATGTTCAAGGGCACGGAGACCCGGGAAACCGGCACCTTCTCCCGCACCATCTCCGAGGAAGGCGGCCGGCTCAACGCGTTCACCGGGCGGGATTTCACCGGGTACTACGAGGAACTCGGCGCCGATCGCCTGGAGGTCGCCCTGGAGCTGGGCGCCGACCGCCTGGAGAACATCATCTTCGATCAGGACGAGTTCGAGCGCGAGCTCGAGGTGGTCAAGGAGGAGCGTCGCCTGCGCGTGGACGACAACCCCGTCGGCGTCCTGCACGAGCGCTTCAACGCCGTGGCCTGGCACAGCAGCCCCTACGGCCAGCCCATCATCGGCTGGGAGCGGGACATCGAGCAGTTCACACTGCAGGACGTCGAGGACTGGTACGACCAGTGGTACGGCGTGAACAACGCCATTCTGGTGGTGGTCGGCGACGTGGACCCCGACGACGTCCGCGATCTGGTCGACGAGCACTTCGGCCACATGGAGCCGCGGGACGCCCCGGAGCAGAAGGTGCGCGAAGAGGTGGAGCCCATGGGTGAGCGCCGCCTGACCGTGCACCACGAAAACGCCAATCCCTACCTGATGATGGGCTACCAGGTGCCCTCGCTCGCCACCGCCGAGTCCAGCCGCGACGCCTACGCCCTCAGTGTGCTCTCGCAGGTGCTCGACGGCGGGGAGAGCGCACGCCTGCCCAGCCGCCTGGTGCGCGGCGAGGAAGTGGCGGCGGGGGTCAGCGCCCGCTACAGCAGCATTGCGCGGCTGGATACGCATTTCATGCTGCAGGGCCGGCCCACCGGCGAAACCGATCTGGACGAGGTGGAGGCCGCACTGCGCGAGCAGATCCGCGACGTGCGGGAGGACGGCATCACCGAAGAAGAGCTGGAGCGGGCAAAGGTGCAGTTGCGCGCCGACTACGTCTATCGCCTGGACTCCCTGTCCGGCCAGGCGATGGAGATCGGCCTGTTCGAGACCACGGGCATCGGGCATGAGGCCATGCGCGACTTCGATTCGGAGCTGGACGCGGTGACCAGGGAGGACGTCCACGACGTGGCCAAGCGCTACCTGATTGACGACCGCCTGACCGTCGGCCACCTGAAGCCGGAGAACGGCGATGAACCCTCGCTGCCGGGCGGCATGCCCGGCGCGGCCCCCTCCGACGACACAACCGGATACTGAGGAGCGATCATGCGCAGCCTTTCCACGCACTTCCGCAACCTCCTGGGCACAGCGATGACGCTGGGCGCCCTGGCGCTGGCAGCTCCCGCCCACGCCGCGCTGGACATCCAGCACTGGACCTCCGATGACGGCCTGGATGTCTACTTCGTGCAGAGCGAAACCCTGCCGATGGTGGACGTGCGGCTTACCTTCGACGCCGGCTCCGCGCGCGACGGCGATCACCCCGGGCTGGCCAGCCTCACCAGCAACCTGCTGAGCGAAGGGGCCGGCGGCCTGGATGCCGGCGAGATCGCCCGCCGGTTCGAGGACCAGGGCGCGCGGTTCTCCACCACCAGCGGGCGCGATTCCGCGAGTATCAGCCTGCGCTCGCTCAACGAACCCGACACCATGAGTGCCGCCGTCGAGGCGCTCACCATGGTCGTCCGCGAGCCGGACTTCCCCGAGGCCGCCGTGGATCGGGAGCGCCGGCGCATGCTGGTCAGCCTGCGCAACAGCCGCAACGATCCGGGTTCCATCGCCCGGGAGGCGTTCTGGGAGGCGCTGTATGGCGACCACCCCTACGCCAGCAACCCCGGCGGCACCGAAGAGAGCCTCGAGGCCCTTGACCGGGACGCCGTGCGCGACTTCTTCGACCGCTACTACGTCGCGGAGACCGCCTCCCTGGCGATCGTCGGCGATATCAGCCGCGCCGAGGCGGAAGCCATCGCGGACCACCTGGGTGGCAGCCTCCGGGAAGGCGAGCGCCCGGATCCGATCCCCGAACCCGAGCCCACCGACAAGGCCGGGGAGACCATCCACATCCCGTTCAGCACCAATCAGAGCCACGTCCTGCAGGGGCAGATCGGCTACCCACGAGGCGATGACGACCACTTCCCGCTGTACGTGGGCAATCACGTTCTCGGTGGCAGCGGGCTGGTAAGCCGGCTGGCGGAGGAGATGCGCGAAGAGCGCGGCCTGTCCTACAGCGTCGGCAGCCGGTTCCAGCCCATGACCCGCTCCGGGCCGTTCTTCGTGAACACCCAGATCAGGGCCGACCGGACCGAAGAGGCGCTGGAGGTGCTCGACACCACGGTCCGGTCGCTGCGTGACGACGGCCCCGGGGAAGACGAGCTGCGACGGGCCATCCGTAACATCACCGGCAGCTTCCCCCTGCAGCTCGACAGCAATCGCGGCATCCTCGGCTACGTCGCCGTCATCGGCTTCCACGACCTGCCGCTGGATTACCTGGACACCTTCCAGGACAACGTCGAAGCCGTCTCCGCCGACGACGTGCGCGACGCGATGCAGCGCCGGCTCGACCCGGACCAGTTCACGACGGTGATCGTCGGCCCGCAGGACGAGCACGGCGAGGAGCCCGAGGAGGACTGACGCCGGCACCGGGGCGTGGCATTCGTCACCGGCTGGCGGTACATTGCGTGCCCATGGCAAGGCGTGCACGCAATGAACTCCGCATCATCGGCGGCGAGTGGCGCGGCCGGCGGCTGCGTTTCGCCGGGGGTGCAGGCCTGCGCCCCACGGCGGACCGCAACCGGGAGACCCTGTTCAACTGGCTGCAGCCCCTGCTGCCCGGCAGCCGCTGCCTGGACGTGTTCGCCGGCAGCGGCGCGCTGGGTTTCGAGGCGGCATCCCGGGGTGCCGCGGAGGTGGTGCTGGTGGAGCGGGACCGACGGGCGCTCGCCGCACTACGGGAGAATATCCGGTTGCTGGCCGCCGCTGATCAGGTCAGCGTCCATGGTGGGGACGCCCTGACGCTGCTTGCGGGCGGGGCGCCGCGCCCCTTCGATGTCATCTTCCTGGACCCCCCGTTCCGGGAATCTCTTCTGGAGCCCGCGTGTCAGGCGCTTGCGGAGAGCGGGTGGTGTCACGGGGACACGCGCATCTACATGGAACATGCCCGACAACAGGCCCCGGCGCTGCCTGCGCATTGGCAGGTCCTGCGGGAGCGCACGGCCGGAGACGTGCACTTCCTGCTCCTGCAGGCGACCGGGAATTGATCCCGGGCGCGGCGGATGGTTTGATGAGAGGCCGTTTTTCGGCGACCCAGCATCCAGGACAAAAGGCGAGCGCATGACCACTACAGCCATCTATCCGGGGACCTTCGACCCCATCACCAACGGTCATATCGACCTGGTGGAACGGGGGGCGAAGCTGTTCGACCGCCTGATCATCGGCGTCGCCGCGTTTCCCAGCCCCAGCAAGAAACCCGCATTCTCCAATCAGGAGCGGCTGGATCTGGCGCGGATCGCCCTGGGCCATGTCCCGAACATCGAGGTCAAGGCGTTCGACACGCTGCTTGCACATTTTGTCGCCGCCGAGAACGCGCAGGTCATCCTGCGCGGCCTGCGCGCTGTGTCGGACTTCGAGTACGAGTTCCAGCTGGCGAGCATGAACCGCCAGCTGATCCAGGACGTGGAAACGGTCTTTCTGACCCCCGCCGAGCAGTATGCCTACATCTCCTCCAGCCTGGTGCGGGAAGTGGCCGCGCTCGGCGGCGATATCGAGAAATTCGTGCACCCCGAAGTTGCCGAAGCCCTGAGCGCCCGGCTGCGGCGCTGAACCGAACACACCAGGAGACGACTGCATGGTACGCGCCAGACTGGCCGGGATCATTGCTGCTGCGGCACTGCTATTCACGACATCACAGGCATTCGCCGACGGACCGCCCGGAGCGGCGGTGGCAACGGCGCACCCCCTCGCGACGGACGCCGCCGTGGAGATCCTCGACCAGGGCGGTAACGCCTTTGACGCGGCGGTCGCCGCCACCGCGGCACTGGCCGTGGTCGAACCCTACGGCTCCGGGATCGGCGGCGGCGGTTTCTGGCTCCTGCACCGGGAAGCGGACGACTTCCAGACCATGGTGGACGGGCGTGAAACCGCCCCCGGCCAGGCAACACGGGACATGTACCTGGACGAATCCGGCGAGGTCCGCGGACGCGACTCCCTGGACGGCCCCCTGGCCGCCGGCATCCCGGGCACGCCGGCTGCGCTGGTGCACATCACCGACGAGTACGGCGAGCTGGACCTGGCCACCAACCTTGAACCCGCCATCCGCTACGCCCGCGACGGCTTCGAGGTGGGTGAGCACTACCGGCGCATGATCCGGTTCCGCCTGGACGCCGTGCGCGACTCCCCCGCCGCTGCGGCCGTGCTGCTGGATGACGGCGAGGTCCCCGAGGAAGGCCACACCATCGTCCAGACCGACCTGGCGCTGACGCTGGAGCGGCTTGCCCGCGACGGCCTGGATGGCTTCTACCGGGGTGACGTGGCGGAACGCCTGGTGCGGGGAACCAACGAGGCCGGCGGCATCTGGAGCATGGACGACCTGGCGGACTACGCCGTGGTCGAGCGCGAGCCCGTGCAGGGCACCTACCAGGGGCTGCGTATCACGTCGGCCGCGCCCCCGTCCGCCGGTGGCATCAGCCTCATGACCATGCTGAACATCCTCTCCCAGCACGAGCTGCGCAATAAGCCGGAAGCCGAGCGCATCCACCTCAAGGTCGAAGCGATGCGCCGGGCCTACCGCGACCGGCAGCTGTTCCTCGGCGACCCGGATTTCGTCGACATCCCGATTGAACGGCTGACCAGCATGGCGCACGCGGAGGCGATCGGTGCCGATGTGGAGCTGGACCGGGCCACGCCCAGCGAGGACCTGCCCGAACCGGAGCGCGAAGGGGAGGACACCACGCACTTCTCCATCATTGACCGCGACGGCAACCGGGTCGGTGCCACCCTGTCGATCAACTACCCGTTCGGGTCCGGCTTCATGCCGCCGGGGTCGGGCGTGCTGCTGAACAACGAGATGGACGATTTCGCCAGCCAGCCCGGCAAACCCAACGCCTACGGCCTCGTCGGCGGCGAAGCAAACGCCATCGAGCCGGGCAAACGCCCGCTGTCGAGCATGACACCGACCTTCGTGGAATCGGATGACCGCGTCGCGGTCATCGGCAGCCCCGGCGGCAGCCGCATCATCACCCAGGTGCTGCTCGGGGTGATCAGCTTCTCCGACCACCTGGAGCCGGAGCAGTGGGTCGCCCGCCCCCGCTTCCACCACCAGTACCTGCCCGACAAGATCGAGCACGAACCGGGCGCCATTTCCGTGCAGACCCGCCGCGCGCTGACCGCCAAGGGCCACACCGTGAGGCCCATGCTGCGCCGCTACGGGGACATGCAGGTCGCGTTCTGGAACCGCGGCGACGGCGTCATGGATGCAGTCAGCGACCCGCGCGGCGGCGGTGAAGGGCGCGTGACGGACGAGTAATCTGGCGCCGCGTCAGGCGAAGGTGTCGATGTGACCGTCGCCACGACGGTCACCGTCCCCCTCCTCACCGGGTGCATCCGACGGCGCATCGTCATCCACCACGTCGCCACGTGACAACGATTTCCGTGTAGCGCGGTTCCGGTCTTCAATGGCCTCACGGCCCGGAGTCCGGTCCCGGGGCACGACGCCGTCATCCGCATAGCGCACAGGCTGCTGCACCTGCCCCACCTGGCGCGGAGGCGAAAGATTCGGCCCACGCGGGTAGTAAACGTAAACATCCAGCATAATGAAGCACCTGGCCGCTTGATTACCGCCAGTATAGACCGTCGCAGGCGACGGGCGAAATCGCGCACCCCGCCTCCGGCCACTGCCTAATGGAGTCACCGATGCCACATCGAACCCTGCTTAAACCGCTGGTCCTGCTGCTGATCGTGCTGTGGCCCGTTGCCGGGGTGACCAAGTCGCCGGAGGCCGTCATCGAGGAAACGTTCCGGGAGTCACTCAACACCCTCCTCGAGAATCACGAGGCCATTGCCGAGGACCCGTCGATCGGCGAATCCCTCATTGACGAGGTGCTCTCCCCCCGGGTCCATTTCGAACTCATGAGCCGGCTGATCCTTGGTCGGCACTGGCGGGACGCGGATGACGAACAGCGCGAGCGTTTCATCGCCGCCTTCCAGGAGAACGTCATCCGTACCTACTCGCGAATGCTCGCAGACAACATCGACGAGGCTCTGGACATGGTGGAGGGGCGCCGGGCGGACGACATCCTGCGCATCGACCGGGTCTCGGATCCGGATCAGCATGGCCGCGTCACCGTGCGAACGACGCTGCGCTTCGACGGCACGTCCGTGCCGGTCCAGTACCGAATGATCGAAACCGAATCCCGCGGCTGGCTCGCCTACGACGTGGTGATCGAGAACATCAGTTTTGTCACCAATTACCGACAGGAGTACGGGAGCGCCATCCGACGAGACGGTGTCGAAGGGCTGATCACCCGGCTCGAGGAACGCAACGAACGCCGCCGGTAACCACACATGCGCGCAGCCGTCACAGTGACCCTCGCCACCCTTCTGCTCGCGGGGTGCGGCACCACGCCGCCGGACCGCACCGACAACCTGTGCCATATCTTCGATCAGCACCCGCGCTGGTACGATCACGCGAGGGCGTCGGAGAAAGAGTGGGGAACGCCCATCGCCACCCAGATGGCGTTCATCCGCCAGGAGTCGTCGTTCCGGCACGATGCCCGCCCGCCACGCACCCGGCTGCTGGGATTCATCCCCTGGCGGCGCCCCAGCACCGCCTACGGCTTCGCCCAGGCCCAGAACCCGGTATGGGGCGAGTACCAGGACGAACGGGGCACGCTGTTCTCACGGCGCACGAACATGAAACACGCCCTCGATTTCGTCGGCTGGTACAACCAGAACACCCACGACCGGCTCGGTATCAGCAAGAACAACCCCCGCCAGCTCTACCTGGCCTACCACGAGGGCCATGCCGGTTACCGCCGGCGGAACTGGGAACACAACAACACCCTCGACCGTGCGGCCAATCGCGTGGAGCGCACGGCGATTCAGTACGACCAGCAGCTGCAGACCTGCGAAGAGCGCTTCCAGTGCCGGCGGTTCTGGGAGGTCGGCCCGTTCTGCGACCCGTAACCGGATACACCACCGAACGGCACCCGACCCCACCCCCACAAACTACGGACAAAAAAAACCCCCGTCGTGAGACGGGGGCAAGGTTCACGCGTCAGGGTGGGCAGACGCGCTGCCTGGTGACCAACGGTGATGGGTGCGCGGGACACCGAAGGTCACAAAGTCGTCGTGGTAGCAGGGCATACACTGAGGCGGGCCACGACGACCAGGCGATGGCATCAATATGGTTAGCACATCCCGTGCCAGATCGTGAAAGGCCCTGAAAACAACCACTTACAAGAAGGGAGCTGGAAGAGCGCGGCCCGGGGTGTCAAGAATTGGCAACACATTTCCGGGCCGTATCGGTAAGAGTTTGTTTTTATTGTTTATTTTTCTGTCTCTGTTTGGAGACATGTCGACTCGACTGACAGACAACCTGCCACCGTGCTCAGTCGAAATCGGGCTGCGTGCTGCGCTGAGCGATCTGGAGGCGTTGCAGATACCGCTGCAGCAGTGTGCTGCCATTGGTCGAGAGGTTGCGGAAAGCCAGCCCGACGCGCCGCCCCACCGTGCCGTCGCGGAACATGTGCCGCGAGATGTTGCGCACTTCCAGGTCCATGACCAGCGGGCTGCTCCCGGGGATCTCCACTTCGCAGTTACTGAAGACGTCGCGCAGACTCAGCGACAGATCCATTGAAGCATCAATGATGCCAATCCCGCCAAGGCTGAGGTCCATGGCGCGGAACGTATACGTCTCGCCATCATCCGTCGGAATCCGGCAGGTCACCGGCTTGGCCACTGCGGTAGGCACGCGGAAGTACTCCCGGCGCTGGAGGCGGTAGAGGCTGTCCGGCAGCGGCGCCCGGAAGACGGTGCCGTCCTTGCTTTCCTTCTCCCGCACCGTGTTGACCCGGAACCGCACGCTGACGTTGTTCTCACGCGCCATGCAGACCAGTGAGCCGGCCGCCAGGGCGCGCCGGTTCACGTCGGGCTCCGGGCCCGGATCCAGGTCCAGTTCGCCCCGGTCCGGATCCACGCGGACCACCGCCGTATTGATGCTCTCCCGCCCCTGATTGAAATAGGCCGTGATGAGTTCCGGCCGGCGCGCGAGCTGACGCAGTACAGCGACAATGTCCGGCTGGTGCGTGAGCGTGAACCGGTCGCCGTCCTCAGGTGCGCTGCCCTCTTCAACCATTACCTCTGCCCCCTTTCTCATGATGCATCCCGCTCTCTGGTGTCTGGCACGCGTCGATGGCGCATCCGGCGCTCCCCTGGCCCTTTATCGTCCGCAGACGCAGAACCTATACTTGAAGGACCAGTTTACGCGCTTTGCGGCGTGTATTCTGGTGGCTGGAACAATACGTTTCCGTGAAGTCTGCCCGGCAATGATAAACGAACCAGACGAGACAACAGGAGAGGGCATGCACACTTACACACCCGCAAGACTCGCTCAGCGTGGACTGAGTACGCTCGCGCTCGCGGCACTCGTCAGCGGCGTCGGCCTCCAGGCCGCGCTCGCCGATAGCGCCCGCTACGAGATCTGGGCGCTGGATCAGGGCACCCACAAGGCGCACATCTACGACCAGGATCTCAAGGAAGTGGCGCGCATCAACTTCGGCGCCCACGGCATGGAAGTGCCGCACATGATCGATTTCAGTTCCGATTACCGGTATGCGGCCGTCGCCAACGTGGCCACCGGCAACATCGCCGTGATCCGAACTGAAGACTACCGCGTTGTGGACATTATCGAAACCGGCCCCCGCACCCACATGGCCGGCTTCCTGCCCGACGACAGCGCCATCCTCGTCGACGTCATCGGTTCACCGGATGTGGAACGGGACGGCAAGGTGGTCGAGGTGTCCTCCGACCTGGACAACGAGTCCTTCGCCATCGAGCGGGAGCTGGTCATCGCCGATGATCCGGCCTTCCAGGAGCGCGAGGGCGAGTTCAACGACGTCGCCGCCATCTGCCACGACACCACGGCCGACGGCTCACGGGCGTTCATCACCCTGGGGCCGGACCTGGACAACGGCGGCCTGGTGGTGATGGACACGGAGAGCATGACCCTGGACGCCGTCTTCTCGCCGAACGAGCTGCAGGTCAACTGCGGCACCATGCTCACGCCGGACGAACAGCACATGATCGTCAACGGTGGCGGCGAGGCCACCGGGCTCTGGTATGCACTGGATGTGGACACGCTGGAGGTGGCCACCTCGAACGTGAGCCAGGGGATCGACGCCCACGGCGTGCGCAACGTCCCCAACGGAGACGCCATCTGGATGGTCAACCGGGCCAGTTCCGACGGCGTCGTGATCGATGCGGAGACGCTGGAGATCCGCGACACCATTCCGGATACGGGTGAGACCCCGGACATCCTGGACTTCTCCCCCGACTCCCGTTACGCATTCATCACCCTGCGTGGTCCCAATCCGGTGTCCATGCCGCACATCGCCGAGGGCTCGACACCGGGGTTCTCCATCCTGGACGTGGAGACGCTCGAGATCGTCGACATCATCCAGCCCGCCGAGGGTGACGAGTCCAGCGATTTCCACGGCATCGGCGTACGGGTCATGGACTGATCACGCCATTGTGACGCGGGGTGCCGCCCCTGGCGGCACCCCGTGCCGAATCCCCCCAACCACCAAGTGAGGACATGGGCCGCTACCGTCCGCCACAGAAACGCAAGTCCCCCTACATCACCCGGGAGGGCTGGCGCGCTCTGGAACGGGAACTCAACTGGCTCTGGCGGGTGCGGCGCCCGGAAGTGACCCAGGCTGTGCAGGAAGCCGCGGCCATGGGCGACCGCTCGGAGAACGCCGAGTACATCTACGGCAAGAAGCAGCTCCGCGAGATCGACCGCCGCGTACGCTATCTCAGCAAACGCCTGGACGAGCTCCAGGTGGTGCAGGCGACGCCAGCCGACCCGTCACGGGTGCACTTCGGCGCGTGGATCACTCTTGAGAATGACGACGGCGAGCGCATCCGCTACCGCATTGTCGGCCCGGATGAATTCAATGCCGAGGCAGGCTACATCAGCGTTGACGCGCCGGTGGCACGCGCGGTACTGGGGAAGACCGTCGACGACGAGGTCACCGTCCCGTTGCCGGGCGGCGAAGCGCATTACGTCATTATCGACGTGCAGTATTCGCAATGACCAGGCCCGGGCCACGATACGGCCCGGGCCCTGGAGGCAGTGCGCTTACTCGCGGCGGAAGTCGCCCGATGCCCGCTCTTCGGGCTGGAAGCGCGACGGCTCGTAGTTGCTGGACGCCGGCTGGTTCGCCGCGTCCGTGCTGAACCCGCCGCCACCGCTGGTGGTCTGCGCTTCCGGCTGCACGTCCTGGTTCTGGTACGTCCCCCAGGCCATGTAACCACGTGCGTTGGCGGTCACCGGATCGCTGACCATCACGCTCTGGGGAACCTGCGGGCGCAGGTAACGCTCCAGCACGTGGGCACCACCACCGGTGAGCAGCACGGCGTCGTACTCGGTGAGCTGCCACAGGGACTGCAGCTCCACCATCAGCTTGGTGGCCACTTCACCGAGGATCTGGTCACGCAGATCGGTGATGTCCACCCGGCGACCGGAGACGTTCACTTCGCCGTCGATCACGGCCTGGTCCAGGGTGTACGGCTCGCGTTCCAGGCCGTACTGCGTGGCCAGGGAGGCGGCGAGCGTGTCGTAGCCCGTGGAGATACCGAGCGGTACGGTGCGGCTCCACGCCGGCGCATACTCGCCTTCCACGATGGTGGCAAAGTCCGTGGTGCGGAAGCCCACGTCGATGATACCGACACGGCCGCGCAGAAGATTGGAGTCGCCGCGCAGCTGTCCGCGGCTGTCCAGCACTTCCGACCAGAACGTGCCCAGAGGCTGCGGGACCACTTCCACCTGATCGAGGCGGATACTCAGGTCCTGCCGGTTACGGCCGACGTGGCGCGTGACCGTATGGTCGCCGCGCAGCTGGGAGACCAGGTCCTCGGCCAGGTGCATGCGCCCCGGCGGCAGGCCGGTGACCACTTGGAAGTCGTTCATGGACTCCCGGCAGAACATGCTCAGCGCACCCAGGAACAGGATGCGCAGGTCATCGCCTTCCGCCCGTGTCGCGGAGAGGCCGCGGTGGGCGATGCGTGAATGGCGGATGGCCAGGTCCCCAAGAAAGAAACTCTTGCCACCCACGGTGATCCGCAGATCGCTGGTCGGATCCGGTTTCTGGAAGCCCAGAGACATGGGTCCTCCGCCGCCGGCATGGCCAACCACACTGGGGAAACGGACTCCATCACGGCCATCGTTGGCCTTGATGAACCCGTAACCCATATCGAGTCCAATTACACGTTCCACAGCGTCACCCCCGATTGTCTGCTTCCGATTGGCCTGCTGCTCGATTCAGCGACGTTGTCGCGTTGGACGAACCGTTACAGGCCCCGGCTCTCCGATCGTAAACGCCAATTGGCGTTATCGCCACCGCCGTTCGCCCTGGGCAACCCAGTCACGCCCCTGACGCGGATCCTCCCGATCCTGGGCGCGGCCCGCATCCGCCGCTTCATCACCGGCGCCCGGCTGCCGCTCGTCCTCGAAAGCCGGGCCGATATCCGGCTCGCCCGCCGTATCGGCATCCGCAACCGGACTGCCAACCTCGGGCTCGGGCGTCGGCTTGATGTCCACGGCCGGCTCGGGCTCCGCTTCCTTTGCCGGCTCCGGCTCCGGAACCACCACGCCGGCCTGTTCGGTGGGCTCACCACCGCTGGCGGTGGACTGCTTCCAGTGGCTCAGTGCCGCCACCGCTTCTTCGTCCGTGGACCGGCTCTCGCCCAGGAACTGGCCGCCGGGTTCAATAACGAAGGCACGGCTTGAGACCTCGCCCAGCACCTTGCCCTGCTCGACAATCTCCAGGCTGTCGCACTCGATACGGCCACGGGCGAACCCGCTGACCACCATGCGATGGGCCTGAATGTCACCCTCGAAGCTGCCATCCGCACCGATGGAGACATCATGCTCCGAGCGGATATTGCCCTCGATACGGCCATCAATGTGCAGGTTGCCTTCCGGTTTCAGCTCCCCGACAAGGGTTGTCCCGGTGGCAATGATTGTCGTCCCGCCGCCGCGGCGTCGTGTCTCTTTGCCGCTCTTGCCGAAAAGCCCCATGGCGCGATGGCTCCTCACTCGTTGCTGTTCTCAAGCGCTCGCGTCGACGATCGCATCCGATTATCCAGACTCGTCAGCCTACGCTTATCGTCCGGTCGGGAATGTGGCATGGATCACAGCGGCCCGGGTTACTGGGCCAATCATTCCCGGTTTGCGACACATGCACCCCTAATCACCACATCAACGCTGACAGGCGGGACAGTAACAGGTGCTCCGCTGACCGACCCGCATCAACCGTAACATCGTGCCGCAGACGGGGCACGAAGCGCCCGCCCGCCCATAGACCGCCAGCGACTGCCGGAAGTAGCCGGGGCTGCCGCCGCTGCCGACGAAATCGCGCAGGGTGGTGCCACCGGCCTCGATGGCATCGCCAAGCACGGCGCGAATGGCTTCTGCGAGCCGGTCGTACCGGGCCCGCCCGACGCGCCCAGCGGCCCGCGCAGGGTGAATCCCGGCGCGGAACAGCGCCTCCGCCGCGTAGATGTTGCCCACACCCACCACGGTTGCCGCATCCATGATGAACGCTTTCACCGCCTGCCGACGCCCCCGGGCGCGGGCGTGCAGCCAGGCTCCCGTGAAGGCATCACCAAGCGGCTCCGGCCCGAGCCGGGCAAGCAGCGGGTGGGCCTCGCCGTCCCCCGGCGCCAGATGCAGGCTGCCGAACCGGCGCGGATCCACATAGCGCAGGACCTGGCCGGACTCCAGCAGCACGTCCACGTGGGCGTGCGCCTCGGGCGGGGTGCCCGCCTCCACGACCCGCAGGCTTCCGGACATGCCCAGATGCAGAATCAACGTATCCGGCTGCGTGCGAAAGAGCAGATACTTCGCGCGGCGATCGACACCGCCGACCCGCCGCCCCCGCAGGCGCTCCGGCAGATCGGCGGCCACCGGCCAGCGCAGCCGGGCGTCACGCACGATCACATCAGTGATGGTATGGCCGGCCACGTGCGGCTCGACGCCGCGGCGGGTGGTTTCAACCTCGGGCAGTTCCGGCATCGGCCTACTCCTGACCGTCCAGGAGGAAGCCGCGCACATGCTCCGGCAGCACGTAGGCGACACGGGAATCCATGTCCACCAGGCGGATCTCGCCCGACTCTTCCGTGGCGACGAACCGCCGCTCTCCGCCCTGGTCGAGGCGCAGGCGCACGTCCGGGGCATCGGCGTCCGGCGGGTCGTCCAGTGGCCGCGCCACCAGGGCTTCAGCCTCGCTCCAGGCGGCGGCCAGTTCGGCAAACGCGTCGACGTCCAGCTCGCCGCGCTCCACCTCCCAGCCGTCGTCAGTGAGATGCCCCGCCAGTGCATCCGTTGCCAGCGCGGTGACGGTGGCGTCGCGTGGCAGCAGGTGACGGTCGAGGAAATTCCACCACGGCCCGTCCAGCAGCGGCATAAGCCCGTCCGGGATCAGGTGCACCTGGTCCTCAACCAGGGCGTACCGCAGGTCATCCATCGGTTCGGTGTCGCCGAGACCAATGCCTGTGCCATTGAATGCAATCTTGATCTGCGGCGGAATGAGCCCGAGCTCACGGGCATCCACATCATCCAGACCGTAACGGCGCTCACTGGGCGCGCGGCTCAGCTCCAGCAGCTGCTTGACGTGGAATTCGCTGGCCGGGGCCTCGACCGGCTCCGTGATCATCCAGCGCCCGTCGCTGCGTTCCATGCTCAGGGTCTCGCCGTCGGCGTCCTGAATGCGGACCACGCGAACCTCCCCGGGCGTCACCCCGGTGAGTCGCGGGGTCTCGTCGCCGCGCTCGAGGTCCAGCCAGGCGACCGCAGCCAGCAGCCCGGCCAGGGCCACCACTGCGAGATTGATCAGCAGACGCCGCCGCATCACCGCGCTCCGCCTAGCCCCGCACCCGGCGCCACCAGGCCCAGCCGGCACCGACCAGCCAGAGCCCCGGCAGCACCAGCAGCAGGCCGATACCGATGGCGATGGTTTGCGTGCGGGTCAGCTCCAGGGTCTGGTCGGGCGCGGCCCGCCCGGGCATCGCACCGGCGCCACTGCCGTCGGTGAGCCAGTCCACCAGCTGCATGCCGAGCTGCAGATTGTCGCCATTGCCCACGTAGGCGTTGGAGAGGAAATCCGCGTCGCCTACCACGGCTACGCGCTGTTCCGCATCATCAGGGCCGGTCCGGCTCAGGGTCAGCGCCACATTCAAGGGCCCGCGCCGCTCGCCGGCCGCGGCGTCGAATGACGGATTGTCCGGATCCTGGAGCTCGATCCAGTGCCGCTCCTCGCTGCGCAGCAACTGACCGACCTGCCAGCGCTCGTGGGCGGTGTCGTCCAGCTCCAGGGCGCGGGCGCCCACGAACAGCGCCATGCCGTCCAGGCGGTCGAGCGCCGGGTGCCGGGGATAATCGGCGAGCAGCAGCAGCCGCGGGTCGTCCACACCCAGCAGGGCCTCGGCCTGGGGCTCGATGATAACCCCGGGCAGGATTGCGATGCCGAGGGCGTCCGCGAGGAAGTCCAGCCGCTCGCGGTCGTCTTCGTCCACCAGCCACAGCAGGTTGCCGCCGGCGTCCACCCAGTCCGTCACCGCGTCGCGCAGGGGTGGTGCCCAGTCACTGCGGGGCCCCGCCACCACCAGCAGCGAGGCATCGTCCGGTACGTCGTCACCGGCTTCGAGCGGCGCCAGGTCGTGGCCGCGCTCGTCCAGGTAACCGCCGAAACTGCCCAGGTCGTGATTGGCGTCGCCGGCAAGGTCGCGCTCGCCGTGCCCTGACGGATAGACCACGGGCCGCCCGTGCGCATGGGCGAGGCGGCCAATGGCCGCGCTCAACCGCTGCTCACTGGGCGCGGCAACCTGCTCCTGGCGCCCCTGGTACTCGACCACCATCTCGCCCTGTCCTTCGACACCGAACTGGCGCACCAACTGCGGCCTCGCATCGGGGTTGATGGCCCGGAACCGCAGCTCCGGATGGTGGCGCTGATAGCGCTCGACCAGGCGTTCGATGTGACCGGCCAGGAAGTCGTCCGGGCGCACGAAGGCAACCACCTCGAGCGGTTCATCCAGCCCCTCCAGCAACTCCACGCTGCTGTCCGACAACTCGCCACTGCCGGTGGTGGACCACTCCACGGCGACGGTGTAGCGCGTGCTCAGCCAGGCTGCGAGGGCAAGCACGGCGAGAAAGCCGATGCCCATGACGACGCTGTTGAGGCGCAACCAGCGCCGCGTTCGACGATCAATCCGCATGTGTCAGTCCCTGTTCATGTTCCATCACGGCGACGGGATCAGCCCGCATGCAGCCGCAGGCCATCCAGGCGTTTGATGGTGAAACCGAGAAAGCCGGTGACAAGCAGCAGGAAGTAGATCACGTCGGTGGACACGATCCGCCCCTGCACGAGCGTCTCGTAATGCGGCAGCAGCGCCACGTAGCGCGTCACCGCATCGCCCGTGTCCAGCGCCGCATCCAGCCCCACCAGCGCCAGGACCATGCCGGCGGTGAGCGCCACGGCCACGGCGGGCTGCACGGTGAGACTGGAGGCAAACAGGGCAACACCGGCAAACACGGCGCTGAGCAGCGCCAGGGCGAGGCCGGCCGCGGCAAGGCGACCGAGATCCAGCTCCGTCCCCGCGAGAAGCGTGAGCGGCATGGCGACCCAGCTGAGCACCACCAGCAGCAGAAACGCGACGGCGGCCAGGTACTTGCCCAGCACCAGCTCGGTCACGGCGAGAGGCGATGCGTACAGCAGATGCAGGCCGCCCCCCCGGCGCTCCTCCGCAATCAGGCGCATGGCAAGCAGCGCGGCGGCGAGAAGAAGCAGCCCCAGGATGACCACACTGCCGAAGAACGGCATCAGCACCAGATCCGTGACGCCCATGGGGCTGTTGGTGCGCACCAGCATGGGCTGGTAAGTGCTCTGGAACTGCTCCACCAGCGACAGAAACCACCAGGCCGCGACCACCTGGCAGACGGCCAGCAGAACCCACGGCAACGGCGAGCAGAACAGCAGCCGCAGCTCGCGTACGGCAATGCGCAGGACCATCATGCCGCCTCCTCCCCGCCGCCCCGGGTCAACTCCAGGAACACCTGCTCCAGCGTGCGCTGTTCGCGCCGCAGCTCACGCAATCGCCACCCGCGCGCCACGGACGCAGCCACAAGCCCGTCCAGGGCGCTGGCGTCGTCGAGCTCCAGCAGCACGCCGTCGCCGGCGACATCGACGCTGCTGACGCCCCTGATCGCCGTCAGCAACGACAGATCCGGTGGCTCCGCGAACCGCGCCACGAACCGCAGCGGCCCCGGCACATCACCACTGGCCGGCCCGGAGTGAATGACGCGCCCTTCGTGGAGAATGGTCACGCGGTCGGAGACGGCCTGGACTTCCGCAAGAATATGACTGGAGAAGATCACTCCATGGTCCTGCCGCAGCTCCTGGATCAGCGCACGAATGGCCTGCACCTGGCGGGGATCCAGGCCAACGGTCGGCTCGTCGAGCACGATCAGCGGCGGGTCGTGGACGATGGCCTGAGCGATACCCACCCGCTGCTGATAGCCCTTGGAGAGGTTGCGGATGACGCGATCGGCCACCTCCTCCAGACCACAGCGCTCCAGGGCTGAATCGGCCGCCGCGGTGCAGGCGGCGCGCGTGGGGATGCGCCGCAGTCGCGCGGCCCAGCGCAGATAGCCCCGCACCGTGGCATCGGGCTGTAGCGGCGGCACTTCCGGAAGGTAGCCCAGGTGGCGCTTGGCCGCCCGTGGCGACTCCAGCAGATCGACACCCGCGACGCGGATGCCGCCCGCACTCGGCGCGAGCACGCCGCAAATCATCTCCAGGGTGGTGGACTTGCCGGCTCCGTTCAGCCCCAGAAGGCCAAGCACCTCGCCCCGCTCCAGGGTCAGGTCAACACCCGCAACCGCTGTGCGCTGACCGAAACGCCGCTCCAGTGCGGTGGCGACGAGCAATGGATCGCTGCTCATGCTGCTCCGTCCTTAAGAATCGATGCCCCGTGCGACGACACTCAGCCCGGATACTGGTGCCGAAAGGCGTCCCGTGACCAGGCGATGGCATCCAGGTACGCCTGAATGATCTGAGCCGCGGGATAGCCGCTGAGTTCCAGCCAGTCCCAGTCCCCGGCCTCGTAGTGCAGGACGCAGTCAAGCACCTTGCCGCCGCTACCCTTGCGACGCAACAGCGCATCGCGCACTTCACGGCTGAGCGGGAGCGCCTTCAGCACGTCCTTGAGCGGCGCGTCGAGCACCACGTCGAGCCCGGAGAACAGCCCGATGGTGAAGTAGGTATCGCCGTCGCCATGGTGGAACTGCGTTCCCAGCAGTTCGCACATGCGCGCCCGTACGGTCAGCATGGAGATAAGCTCCGGCGGCCGATCATCCATGGCCGAAATGGCCATCAGCGATGCCCAGCGCCGCATTTCCCGGGTGCCGAGATACAGCACGGCCTGGCGGATGGAGTCCATGGGGCGCTGGAGCTGGTAGTAGGCGGAGTTCATGTAGCGCAGCAGACGGTAGCTCAAGCCCACATCCGTGGCGATGATGCGCTCCAGATCGGCGACATCGAGCTGTTCCCGCTGGATGGCCGCAAGCAGCCGTACCGTCGGCAGCCGGTGCACCGGCACGGACGACCCCCGCACCGTGCGCGGCCGACTGAGAAAATACCCCTGGAAGTAGTGAAAGCCGAGCTCCAGACACTCCTGAAAGCGCTGGCGGCTCTCGATCTTCTCGGCAAGCACCCGCAGCCCCGGACGCGCGACTGTCTCGATCAGCGCCGCGAGCTCCTCCCGCGAGCGCCCCTCCACCTCAAGCTTGACGATGTCCGCGTGATCAAGGAGCGGCAGCGTCTCGGGTGAGGGCACGAAATCATCCAGGCACAGCGTAAAGCCGGCTGCCCGAAGCGCGTCCATCGCCTCCAGCACCTCCGGTTCGGCGGTGACGCTCTCCAGCAGCTCCAGCACGATGCGCCGCGCCGGCAGGGTGCGCTCCCGCGCTTCGCGGACAAGGAAGTCGCGGCTGACGTTCACCAGCGCGGGATACCGCCCCACGACCTCTTCCAGGCCGATGACCGTGAACGTATTGAGCAGGACACGGCTGGTGGCGAGGTCGTCGTCCATGACGTCGGCACGTTGTTCGCCTTCCGCCGCCCGAAACAGGAGCTCATAGCCGTAAAGGCGCAGATCACGGGTGAAGACCGGCTGGCGGGCGACGAAGACGGTGCTCATGGGCGCGGGAGTCTCCTCCCGGCCCGGGCAGCCGAACGGCGGTGCGATACCTGGCTCATGTTGTTGATTCTGCTCAACCGGCCGCTTCCGTCTGTAGATCAGTAAGCGACCCTAACACTAGTGGGCGCAGTTCTCAGCTCAAACCCTCACGATACTAACCTTCTCAGGGGGTTAGTAATCGCGAACCACAAATGCACAACGGGCCCGCACTCCGGGGGAATGCGGGCCCGTTTCTGTCAGGAGGCGTCCGGCGAACCGGATTACTTGATCTTCGCTTCCTTGTACATCACGTGCTTGCGTACCACCGGGTCGTACTTCTTCATTTCCAGTTTCCCGGGGGTGTTCCGCTTGTTCTTGTCGGTCGTGTAGAAGTGACCGGTTCCGGCACTGGAGACCATCCGAATCTTGTCGCGCATACCGACCTCCTCAGACCTTTTCGCCGCGCGAGCGCAGCTCGGAGAGCACCGTGTCGATGCCCTTCTTGTCGATGGTCCGCAGACCCTTCGTCGAGACCCGCAGCCGCACCCAGCGCTGCTCGCTTTCCACCCAGAACCGATGGTACTGGAGGTTCGGCATGAACCGACGGCGGGTCTTGTTGTTCGCGTGGGACACGTTGTTCCCAACGGCCGGGCGCTTGCCCGTGACCTGACATACCTTGGACATGGTGTCCGCCTCCTGAATTCGTTCGTGCCGTCCTCGGGGACGGAGAGCCGCGTTTTATACCAGCAACGCCGCCGCCAATCAAGGCATCCGTTACAGACCGGACCGCTCCCATGGCCCCTTGAAAGCCGGGAGAACGCCCCTATGTCTAAGCCAGTGATGGGCCATTCAGGCGCCGAATCAATCATTTGATATTCCCGCGGAGCCGGCGCGAACCGGCTCTCCGGGGTCGCGTGGAAGGTGATACGGGGCGTATGGAGTACAAGGACTACTACAAGACGCTGGGCGTTGAACGGGATGCCAGCCAGGCCGACATCAAGAAGGCCTACCGGCGTCTTGCGCGCAAGTATCATCCGGACGTGAGCGAGGAAAAGGACGCCGAGGCCCGCTTCAAGGAGATCAGCGAAGCGTACGAAGTGCTCGGCGACAAGGACAAGCGCGCCACCTACGATCAGCTCGGCAGCGGCTGGCACCAGGGCGATGACTTCCGGCCGCCGCCCGGCTGGGACTTTGGCGGTGGCCGCGCCGGCAACGGCGGTTTCGGTGGCGCAGACTCCGCCTTCAGCGATTTCTTCGAGTCGATCTTCGGCGGCGGCGACCCCTTCGCCGGGGGCGGCTTCCGCGGCACCCGGGGGTATCAGGCCCGGGGTGGTGGCTTCCGCGCACGGGGCGAAGACCAGCACGCCAAGATCACCATCACGCTGGAGGACGCCTATCACGGTGCGTCACGCAATCTGAACCTGCAGACGCGCCACGCTGACGGACGCGTGGAACCGCGACAGGTCCGGGTGAAGATCCCCGCGGGTATCACCCACGGCCGGCAGATCCGGCTCAGCGGACAGGGCCAGCCCGGCATGGGTGGCGGCGAGCGTGGCGATCTCTACCTGGAGGTCAACATCGCACCCCATCGGCAGTACCGGGTGGACGGCAAGGACGTGGAGCTGGACCTGCCGGTGACTCCCTGGGAGGCCGCCTTGGGCGCCAAGCTGCAGGTGCCGACCCTGGGCGGCTGGATCGACATGAAGATTCCGGCGGGATCGAGCAGCGGCAAGCGCTTCCGCCTCAAGGGGCGTGGCCTCCCGGGCAAGCCGCCGGGTGACCAGTACGTGGTCCTCAGCATTGTTGCGCCGAAACCGGAGACGGACGCGGCGCGGGAACTCTACGAGCGGATGCGCGAGGAAATGCCGGTGAATCCGCGCGAGAAGCTGTCGGTGTCATGACATTCTGGTGAACAGGGCGTGCGCGGTTGGTGCGGCCGCCGCGCACGGGGTGCCCGAGATCGGGCCGCACCAACGTGAGAACACAACCGATGAACGCACTGCGGTGGCTCGCCGCTTCGATGCTGTTGACTGCAACAACCTGGACCTGGGCACAACTCCCCGCCGCGGTGGACGGCGAGCCCCTGCCCTCTCTCGCCCCCATGCTTGAGGAGACCACGCCGGCCGTGGTCAATATCGCGACCACCGGCCGGGCCCTGGTGGCGGAGAACCCGCTACTGCAGGACCCCTTCTTCCGCCGTTTCTTCGACCTTCCCCCGGAGCAGCCACGGGAGCGCCGCACCCAGAGCCTGGGCTCCGGCGTCATCGTGGACGCAGAGGCCGGCTACATCCTCACCAACCACCACGTCATCCGCCGCGCCGACCAGATCAAGGTCACCCTGGCTGATGGCCGCGAGCTGGCAGCCACGGTGGTCGGCAGCGATTCCGAGACGGACGTGGCCGTGATCCAGGTGCCGGCGGACAACCTGCAGGCGCTGACCCTCGCCGACTCCGATAACCTCCGCGTGGGCGACTTCGTGGTCGCCATCGGTAATCCGTTCGGCCTGGGGCAGACGGTGACCTCCGGCATCGTCAGTGCGCTGGGACGCTCGGGGCTGCGGCTCACCAGCTATCAGGATTTCATCCAGACCGATGCATCCATCAACCCCGGCAACTCCGGCGGTGCCCTGGTCAACCTGCGTGGTGAACTGGTGGGCGTCAACACGGCCATTCTCAGCCCCGCCGGCGGCAACGTGGGCATCGGCTTCGCGATCCCCACCAACATGGCCCGCTCGGTCATGGAGCAGCTCATCGACCACGGCGAGGTGCAGCGCGGGCGTCTGGGCGTGAACGCACAGGACCTGACACCGGACCTGGCCGACGCCTTCGGCCTGAGCCAGCGCTCCGGGGTAGTGGTGACCCAGATCGAGAGCGGCTCGGCGGCCGCGGACGCGGGGCTCGAGACCGGCGATATCATTCTGGCGGTGAATGGCCGCTCGGTGCAGCAGGTGAGCGACCTGCGCAACGCCATCGGCCTGTTGCGCGTGGGCGAGACGGTGACCCTGCGTATCCGCCGCGACGGCGAAGTGCAGGAGCTGGCGGTGCGCATCGCCGAGCCGGAGCTCGCGACCCTGGCTGGCGAACGCATCAGCGAGCGGCTCGGCGGCGCGCAGTTCAGCGTCAGCGAGCAGCGGGTGGGGCGCGAGAGCCAGCAGCGGGTGGTGATCCAGTCCGTGGAGCCGGGCAGCCCGGCACAGCGGGCAGGGCTGCGCGATGGCGACGTCATCCTCTCGGTGAACCGGCAGGCGGTGAGCACGCTGGCGGAGTTCCGTGACCGGGCGCGCGGGCAACGGGAGTTGCTGCTGCATGTGCAGCGCGGGAGTGGGGCGTTGTTCCTGGTGTTGCGGTGACCGGGAGGTTTTCGGCTGGCCTGGGTTGGTGGACCTGAAGGTCCACCCTACGGCGTAAGGCCGACCGGGCGCATCAGCTCAACGGCTGGGGTGGCGTAGGTTGGTGGACCTGAAGGTCCACCCTACGGGGTACGGCGCCTCCGTGCCCCGGTTCACGCCCCCCGGGTCCGTGCATCGGGGGTCATGTGCCGGGGGTCATCCCTCCGGAATCTCGCGTAGGGTGGACCTTCAGGTCCACCACCCACCCGTTCGGATGCGCCGGCTCAACGGCTGAAACGCACGGGGAGCTCGAATTCGTGGCGCTCACCCGGCAGGTCATCCGGCACGGCCGGCAGCGGTGAGGCGCGACGCAGGAGGTCTTCCACTTCGCTGTCCAGCAGGTCGTGGCCGGAGGACTCGATAATCTCGTACTCCTGCACGGAGCCATCCCGGTTGACCACGAACCGCACGACCACCTGCCCCTCCTGACGGCGCATCTGCGCCTGGCGGGGGTAATTCTTGCGGCGGTCGAGGTAGGTGCGTAGCTCGTCGCCGTAGGAGGCGATGGCATCGGGATCGCCCTGGATGGCCGACTGATCCTCGGTTTCGTCGGCTTCGAGCTCGGCCTCCTCAAGCCCTTCCGGCACCTCCTCGGGTTCCGGTTCAGGCTCCGGTTCAGGCTCCGGTTCAGGCTCCGGTTCAGGCTCCGGTTCGGGCTCCGGTTCGGGCTCCGGTTCGGGCTCCGGTTCGGGCTCCGGTTCGGGCTCCGGTTC
>NZ_FOEG01000012.1:59978-98869 GCF_900110585.1 Aquisalimonas asiatica
GGCTCCGGTTCGGGCTCCGGTTCGGGCTCCGGTTCGGGCTCCGGTTCGGGCTCCGGTTCGGGCTCCGGTTCCGGTTCCGGTTCCGGTTCCGGCTCCGGTTCCGGCTCGACGTCTTCGGCGCCGTCGGGTTCACCGGCAGTGGGGGTCAGCGTGATCTCGATACCAGGCGCACGCTCATCCTCCGGTTCGGGGTCGTCATCCCTGAACACGCCCAGCACCGCCAGGTGCAACACCAGCGCAAGAGCCAGCGCGATCAGCCAATGGTGCCAACGCAAACCGCCCATGGCTCAGTCACCACCCTCCGTGGTGAGGAGCAGCAGCCGCTCGAGACCAGCGTCACGCAAGCGGTCCATGAGGTCGAGCAGGCGGTTGGACGCCACGGCACCATCCGCCTTCAGGCGCAACTCGAACTCCGGCTCATCCTCCAGGCGCTGCTCCAGCACGCTGATCAACGCATCATCGCCCGCGAGCTCCTCGCCTTCGAAGGCAAGCTGACCATCGGCCCCAAGGAGCAGCACGCCTTCACCGTCGTCGGCTTCCTGACCCGCGCGGGATTCGGGCGGGTCCACGTCAAACGGGTCCGGGGTCGTGAAGGTACCTGCCAGCATGAAGAAGATGAGCAGAAGAAAGACGATATTGATCAGGGGGATGACCGGCTCGCCAAACTCGCGGCGACTTGGAGCGGGCAGGCGCATCTCACTCCTCCCGCTGCAGGCTGATGCGCACGCCGTCGACCTGGTTGAGGCGCTCCATGACCGTGACCAGCCGTTGCAGCGGCACGTCCCCTTCCGGACGCACCACCACGACGCGTTCAGGGTCCTCACTGATGGCGTCGGCGATGGCATCGGCGACGGTGGCGAGCTCCATGGTGTCACCATCGAGGGAGACGCTGTCGTCACCCACACGGACCACCAGCGGTGGTGCCTCGTCTTCGGAGGGCGCAGTGGCGTCCGCCGGAACGTTCAGCTCCAGCGACCGCCACTCGGTAAACGTCGATGCCAACATGAAGAACACCAGCAGAATGAAGACCACGTCGATGAGCGGTGTCAGTGACGGCTTGCGGCGGCGCGGGCGATCTGTGTACTCAATGTGCATCGGCGGCGCGTTTGGACTGCAGGCTGGCGACACTGTCGTCCTGCGCTTCCGGCGCGTGGCCAGCGCGCAGGCCCTGGGTGAAGACCTGGGTCACCGCGTCTTCCATGCGGTGCCGGAAGCGATCGACACGCCCCTCGAACCAGTTCAGCAGGACCACGGCAGGGATTGCCACGGCCAGGCCGACGGCAGTGGTCAGCAACGCCTCCCAGATGCCGCCGGAGAGCAGCGCCGGATCTACCTGACTGCCGGCGCCCTCGAGCTGCCGAAAGGCATCGATCATGCCGAGCACCGTACCAAGCAGACCGATCAACGGCGCCAGGGAGCCGATCACCTCCAGCCCGCGCAGGTAGCTGCGCAGGGCATCCAGGTAGCCGGTGGCCACGCGGGTAACCTCCTCGCGGACCAGCTCCATGGGCACATCCGGGTCACGACGCCCCCGGATGGCCGTCTCCATGACGCGTGCAGCGGGGTTGCGCTCGTCGGCCAACCGCTCCAGCACGGCGTCATCACGGCCCTGCCGCAGTTCATCCAGGCAGCCGTTGACGAATCCCAGGCGGGTAATGCGCAGGCGCTGGAACTGCCACAGCTTGAGCAGGCCGATGGCAATCCCCACCACGGACATCAGGAGCAGGACAGCGACAACCGGCCCGCCGAGATCAAGCAGTACACCCAGTCGATCCGATAGCGCCGTCACCGCGGCCGGGTCTGCCATGGAAAACCACCTCGAAATGACGCGAAACCCCTTGCGGGGCTTCGATGAATGAAGAGCGTAAAAGGCTATTCTAAACGCGAATCATTTGCAACTGGGTGGCGCAAATCCCCAGCGCAAACGCTCCTCAACTGCTTGCCGGACCGGGGAAATCTGCTTAGGATTCCCGTGCCTGAAGCGTAGACTATGATAATGCACAACGGATGCCCGGGCTGGCGCGGCCCAACGCCCGCGCCGCCCACCCCGACGACGGCCAGGATAGAGTAGAACGGAGATGGCGATGAGCGAGATGAACATGGAGAAGGCCCGCTTCAACATGGTGGAGCAGCAGATCCGCACCTGGGACGTACTGGATCCGCGGGTGCTGGAGGTGCTGGAGACCATGCCGCGGGAGCGTTTCGTCCCGGATCACCTGCGCAATCTCGCGTTCTCCGACATGAACCTGCCCATCGGCCACGACGAGGTGATGCTCTCCCCCAAGCAGGAGGGCCGGCTGCTGCAAACCGCGGAGATCTACCCGACCGAACAGGTGCTGGAGATCGGCACCGGCAGCGGTTATCTCACCGCCTGCATCGCGCACATGGCCGAACACGTCACCAGCGTTGACTACTATCAGGACTTCATCGACACCGCAGGCGACCGGCTGCAGCGCGAGGCCATCCGCAACGTGACCCTCAAGCAGGGCGACGCGGGCGCGGGCTGGGACGATGGCAAACGCTACGACGCCATCATCGTCGGCGGCGGCCTGCCGGAGCTGCACACGGGCTTCCACCACTCGCTGACCATCGGCGGCCGGCTGGTGCTGATCGTCGGCGAGGCGCCGATCATGGAAGGCCTCCTGATCACGCGCGTGGCCGAGGACCAGTGGTCCACCGAGAGCCTGTTCGACACCTGGCTGCCGACCCTGGTGAACGCCCCGCGCACACGGGAATTCGACTTCTAGCACGGCTGGACGGCCATGACGGACGACGCGGACGTCATCATCATCGGCGGTGGCATGGTTGGTGCCACCCTCGCCGGGCTGCTCGCCCGGGACGGGATCGCGGTGACCGTTGTCGAAAGCCAACCCGCCCCGCACATGGATGCGCAGGCACCCCTTGATCTGCGCGTCTCCTCCGTGAACATCGCCAACGCCGAGCTCTTCAAGCGCATCGGCGCCTGGGAGCACATGACCAACGTACGGGTATGCCCATTCCGGCGGCTGCGGGTGTGGGACCAGGGCGGCGGCGAGACCCGCTTCGATGCCCGCGAGACGGGGCATGACTGGTTCGGCTGGTTTGTCGAGAACAGCGTCATCCAGGCGGGGCTCTACCAGGCACTGGCCGATCTGCCCGGCGTGCGCTGGCTGGCACCCGAGACCCCGGAGCGCATCAGCAGCGACGGCGACGCCGTCACCGTGCGGCTCGCCTCGGGCACGACCCTGCGCGGCGGGTTACTGGTGGGCGCCGACGGCGCCCGCTCGATGGTGCGGGAGCACGCGGGCATTGCCGTCCACCACACCGACTACGACCAGCGCGCATTGATCATCAATGTGGCCACGGAACTGCCGCAGCAGGACGAGACCTGGCAACGGTTCACGCCCGATGGCCCCCAGGCCTTTCTGCCCCTCACGGGCAATCGGGCGTCGCTGGTGTGGTACGGGCCACCGGAGTCGATCCGCATTCTGGAATCCCTGGACGACGACATGCTGGCCCAGGAGATCGTCGACACGTTTCCCGAGGACCTGGGCGGCATTACCGCGGTGCTCGGCCGCGCCAGCTTCCCGATCCGCCGCCAGCATGCGGCCTGCTACACGGCAAGCCGGCTGGCACTGGTGGGCGACGCCGCCCATGCCATCCACCCGCTGGTGGGTCAGGGCCTGAACCTGGGCCTGCAGGGGGTGGAAACGCTGGCGGAGGTGATCACCGCCGCCCATGGCAGCGGACGGGATCCGGGGACGGCCGCGGTGCTGGCCGACTACGAGCGCCGCCACCGCGCCCGCGCACTGACAATGATGGTCGCCACCGATGCGTTCCACCGCCTGTTCACCCGCGAGCCAGGAATGCTGACCCGCATCGGCAACGGCGTGCTGCGCCTGGCCAACAAGGCGCCCACGGGCCGCAAACAGGTGATGCGCCACGCCATGGGCCTGCCGCTCTGGGGCTAGCCGGTCAGGCCTTTTCCCATAACGTGTCGACCAGCGCCATGACCCGCTCCGTGGCGCCACGGTTGGCCTCCATCAGCCCCAGCGCCCGCCGCCCCATGTCCGCCCGCTGCTCCGGGCGCTCAAGCAGCTCGATGACGGCGTCGGCGAGCAGGTGCGGATCCGCCACCTGGTACAGCCCGCGCCGCGCCACCAGTTGCTGGACGATCTGCTCGAAGTTGAACGTGTGCGGCCCGACGATGACGGGCAGCCCCAGGGCGGCGGGCTCCAGTACGTTCTGCCCGCCCAGGGGCACGAGACTGCCGCCCACGAAGGCCACATCGGCGGCGGCGTAGAAGACATACAGTTCGCCCATGGTGTCGCCCAGCAGGATCTGGGCATCACTCCCGCACGGGGCTTCGCTGCTGCGCAGCACCACCGAGTAGCCCCGGTCACGGCACAGCGCCGCCACCCGCTGG
The DNA here is from genome assembly GCF_900110585.1 of Aquisalimonas asiatica. Lineage (NCBI taxonomy): Bacteria > Pseudomonadati > Pseudomonadota > Gammaproteobacteria > Chromatiales > Ectothiorhodospiraceae > Aquisalimonas > Aquisalimonas asiatica. The sequence continues at coordinate 64,384 of NZ_FOEG01000012.1, forward strand.
AAGCGGTCCGGGTGGCGCGGCACCAGCAGCAGCAACACGTCCGGCTGGTGGCGACGCACCTCGTCGAACGCCTGTAGCACCAGCTCCTCCTCGCCATCCCGGGTGCTGGCGGCCACCCACACCGGCCGCTCGCTGCCCAGCGCACCGCGCAGGGCCTCACCCTGCTCCCGGGCACTGGCCGGCACGGTCATGTCGAACTTGAGATTGCCGGTGACCGTCACCCGCTCGGGCGGTGCGCCCAGGTGGATCAACCGCCGGGCGTGTTCGCGGGTCTGGGCGGCGATGGTCGTGGGACAGGCCAGCACGTCGGCCATCAGCCGCCTTACCCGGCTGTAGCCGCGCGCGCTGGCCGCCGACAGCCGCGCGTTCACCAGCAGCAGCGGAATCCCGCGGCGATTGACGGCGGCGAACAGGTTGGGCCAGAGCTCCATCTCCATGATCACCGCCATGCGCGGGCGCAGGGCCCGGAGAAAGCCGGCCACGGCGTGGGGGTAGTCGAACGGCAGATAGGCGTGGTGCACGCCCTCACCAAACAGCCGCGCCACGTGGGCGGCGCCGGTGGGGGTCATGGTGGTGACCACCAGCGGCGTCTCCGGGTAGGTGGCGCGCAGCTGGCGGATAAACACCGCCGCCGCCTGCACCTCGCCCATGGAGGCAGCGTGCACCCAGATGGCGTCGCGGGGCGCATCCGGCGCCCGCAGGCCGAACCGCTGCGCCCACTGCGCCTGATAGTCGGGCTCCCGCCATGCGCGCAAGGCGAGATAGCCCAGCAGTAGCGGCGTGAACAGGTAGAGCAGAGCGCTGTAGACGTGCCGCATCACGCACCTTCCGGGGGCAGTGTGAGCCAGTCCTCCGGCGCGGTGGCGAGCAGCGCACCGATACGCTCGAGGACGTCGTCCACGGTAATCAGCTCCATGGCGTCCGGCTTGCGCACGCGCCGGCCCCAGTCGATGGCGTCCACAGGCTTGCCGAGCTCCGCCCGCACAGCCTCGGGGTAGCGGTTCACCACCCACTGCTGGCTGAGATACGGCCCGGTGCGCCAGGGATTGGACGTGGCGTAAAGCCCGACCACCGGGGTGCCGGCGGCCACGGCCATGTGCGCGGGGCCGGAGTCCGGCGAGACCAGTACGGTGGCCCGCTGCAGCAGGGCGAACAGCTCCTTGAGCGACGTCTGGCCGATGCGGTCGATCACCGGCACGCCCGCTTCCCGCTGAATGGCCTCGGCGTAGCTGCGCTCCTCGTCGCTGGGCCCGCCGGTGAGCAGCACCTGCATGCCCTGCTCGCGCACGGCCCAGCGCGCCACGGCGGCGTAGCGCTCGGCGGGCCAGTTGCGGAAGTTGTTGAAGCGCTGGCTGCTGCAGGGGCTGATCACCAGCGTGGGGGCGTCGTCGGGGATGAGCGCCTCGGCGGCGGCCCGGGCCTCGGCGGGCACGGGCACGTCCCAGCGCAGCACCCGCTCGTGCAGCCCCATGGCGCGCAGGAAATCGAAGAAGCCGTCCATGACGTGCGCCTGCGGATGCGGGGCGATGCGGCGGTTGACGAACAGCCCGTGCAGATCCTTGCTGCGGTCGCGGTCGAACCCGAGCCGCAGCGGCGCGCGCACGGCGCGGGAGGCGAGACTGGCACGCAGCGCCACCTGCATGAGCAGCATGGCATCGAACCGCCGGCCGGCGAGCTGGGCCTTCAGGGCGCGACGCCCCGCCCGGCCGGCCTTCTTGTCGAAGGTGATACACTCCACGCCGTCCAGATCACCGAGCAGTGCCGCCTCGGTACGGCCGATGATCCAGGTGATGCGCGTGCGCGGCCACGCCGCCTGCAGCGTGCGCACCACGGGCACCATGTGACAGCAGTCACCGATGGCGGAGAGCCGGAACAGGCACAGCCGTTCCGGGGGGTCAGCGAAGGATATGGCTGGGGTATGAACCATCAGGTCGTACAACAATCCGGGGCGACGCACTCCATCCATGATCCACGCTTCGTGGATCCCCTGCCGGCGTGGCTGTTCGATCCGCAGACGCTGCACGCCCGTGGTCTGGTCACCGGCAGCAGCGTCGGCCGCAACAGTGCGTGGTTCTTCACCTGCGCCGACACACCCATGGTGCTGCGCCACTACTGGCGCGGGGGCATCGTCGCGCGTTTCGCCAGGGATGTCTATGTCTGGACGGGCCGCGAGCGCACGCGCCCGTTCCGGGAATGGCGGCTGATGGCGGAGCTGCGCCGCCGCGGCCTCCCCGTGCCGGCACCGGTGGCGGCGCGCGCGGTCCGCACGGGCCCTGGTTACCGGGCGGACCTGGTGACCGCCACCATTCCCGGCGCCGCCCCGCTGGATGAGCGCATCCACGCCGGCATGGCCGGCACCCGCACCTGGCACCGGGTGGGCGTGGCCATCCGCCAGTGCCACGAGGCCGGCGCCTTTCACGCGGACCTCAACGTGCGCAACATCCTGCTGGATGACCGCGATCAGCCCTGGCTCATCGACTGGGACCAGGGGCAGCTCAAGCGCCCCGACCCCGGATGGCAGCAGGCCAACCTCGACCGGCTGCGCCGCTCCATCGCCAAGGACCCCACCGTGGAGGCGGCGGCCCAAGGTGGCTGGGAGGCACTAATGGATGGCTACGGTCGGGGCTGAAGCCCCTCCTACAGTGCAGGCCCGCCAGGTGTCTTGTGGGAGGGGCTTCAGCCCCGACGAATCCGCTCCACAATGCCGGTCGTGGACACCCCATCGACGAAATCCAGCACCACCACGTCGCCGCCGTTCGCCCGCACCACATCCGCGCCGGCGATGGTATCCGGGTCGTAATCACCCCCCTTAACCAGCACATCGGGCACCACCGCGCCGATCAGGCGCGCGGGTGTGTCCTCGCTGAACGGCACCACGTAATCCACCGCCGCCAGCGCGGCGAGCACCTCCATGCGCTGCTGCACGGGCGTCAGCGGCCGCTCCGGCCCCTTGAGGCGCGACACGGACGCATCGTCGTTCACGGCCACGATCAGGCGGTCTCCCAGGGCGCTGGCCTGCTGCAGATAGGCAACGTGGCCGGCGTGGAGCAGATCGAAACAGCCGTTGGTGAACACCACCCGCTCGCCGCGGGCGCGCGCATCGGCGACGAGCTCCAGCAGGCGGGACTCGTCCACCGGGCCCTGGTCCGCCTCGCGCAGGCCGTGGAGCGCGTGGCGCAGCTCCGCCTGGGTGACCGTGGCCGTGCCCACCTTGGCCACCACCAGCCCGGCGGCGACGTTGGCCAGGGCGGTGGCCACCTGCAACTCCGACCCGGCGGCGAGCGCTGCCGCCAGCACGGAGATGACCGTGTCGCCAGCACCGGTGACGTCGTAGACCTCGCGGGCGTGGGCCGGCAGATGCAGGGCGGGCGCGTCGCGCGTGACCAGCGTCATGCCCCGCTCACCGCGGGTGACCAGCAGCGCACCGAAACCGTACTCCGCCAGAAGCCCCGTGGCCCGTTCCACCAGGGTGTCGTCGTCCGGACAGGGGCCGACCACCGCCTCGAACTCCCCGAGGTTCGGCGTGAGCAGGTCCGCCCCGGCGTAGCGGGCGAAGTCCGTTCCCTTCGGATCCACCAGCACGCGGCAGCCGGCGGCCCGGGCCGTGTCGATCATGGCGCGGGACTCCGCCAGCGCGCCCTTGGCGTAGTCCGAGAGAATCACCACCGACGCCTCGCGCACCGCCTCCGCGAACGGGGCGATCATGGCGCTGCGGTCCGCCGGCTCGAAGGGCTCCTCGAAATCCATGCGCAGCAACTGCTGCCGGCGGCTGAGCACCCGCAGCTTGCAGATCGTCGGGTGGCCGACCACCCGCTGCAGCCGGCAGGTCACCCCCTGCTCGACCAGGCGCGCTTCCAGGGTGTTGGCGGCGTCGTCGTCCCCGGTAAGCCCGAGCACTTGGGCGTGCCCCTGGAGCGCCGCCACGTTCAGGGCCACGTTCGCCGCCCCGCCGGGCCGCTCCTCCACACCGCCCACGTGCACCACGGGCACCGGGGCCTCGGGCGATATACGGCCGGTGTTCCCGTGCCAGTAACGGTCGAGCATGAGATCGCCCGCGACCAGCACACGGGCCTGTGAGAAATCCGGTAACGTGAGTTGCATCTGCGTCTTCCGCCCGTGGAAAATACGCAGCATTTTACAGAATTGAGCGCCTCGCTGGGCGATACTCCCGCCCCGAACGCACTGAATCGGAGCCCTGTGTGGCGAAACGCAAACGCAAGAAGCGCCAGCACTACCCGGAGCACCCTGCGCATCCGTACAACTGGGGCCAGACGGCCACGGTCGCGGCGCTGTGGCTGCTCGCGCGGCTGCCCTATCGCCTCGGACTTCGTGTCGGCAGCGTCCTGGGTGGGCTGGCGTATCACATCGCCCGGGAGCGGCGCGAGATCACCCGGCGCAACCTGGAGCTGTGTTTTCCTGAGAAACCGGCGGATGAGCGCGAACGCCTGGTGCGGGAGAACTTCCGCGCCACCGGCCGCTCGGTTGTCGAGACGGCGCTGGGCTGGTTCGGCGGCCCACAGGTGGAGCGGATGCCGTTCGAAGTGCGTGGCGAGGAGCACATCCGCAGCGCGCTGGCGACGGGCCGACCGGTGATCATGCTCTCCGGCCACTTCCTCAGCGTGGAATTGTGCGCGCGACGGCTGCCCGACGACATTCCCATGGTCGCCATGTACAAGCCCATGAACAAGAAGAAGGTCATGGACAACGCCATGCTCAAGGCCCGCCGCCGCAACGTGAACGACGCCGTCTCCAAGGACGACACCCGCGGCCTGCTTCGCTCACTGAAGAAGGGCCTGCCCATCTGGTACGCCGGCGATCAGGACTACGGCCGCAAGCACAGCGTATTCGCCCCGTTCTTCGGCGTGCCGGCCGCAACCATCACGGCCCTCGGCCGACTCGCGAAAATGAGCAAGGCCTCCGTGGTGCCGCTATTCTTCTTCCGGCAGGACGACGGCACCTACCTGATCGAGTTCCAGCCCGCGCTGGAGAACTTCCCCTCGGAAGACGACGTCGAGGACGCCACCCGCATGAACCGCATCGTCGAAGACGCCGTGCGCCGTTATCCGGAGCAATACCTGTGGATGCATCGGCGGTTCAAGCGGCAGGAGGAGCGGGGAATGGATCTTTACGAGAACGGTGCATGACACCGACGAAATCCACCCCGATTCCCGACACATCGCGTTCAACCGGTCGCACCAATACAGAACAGGTCCCCATGGCAACTTCCTTCGGAGAGTACTATCAGCGCGCGACCCATGGGCTTGGTGTTCTGGCGGTGTCGCTTCTCGCTCTCGGCGTAGCCCCGTCCAGCGCGGCGATTTCGATTTCCTACGGGCTGGCCCTGCTATTCCTTTTTGCCACCCTGCCCGACTTCCTGCGCACGCTGCCACGCCGCCCGGCGCTGATCGGTCTGGTCGTGGTCACCGTGTCTGTTGGACTGCTCGCGGCCTTCCATACTGCAGACCACCACAACCTGCCCGCCGACGATTCCGGCCCCTGGCACCATCTCCGCTACATGGGCCTTCTGACCATCCTGTTCGGATGGGCGATCTACGTTACCGGGATGCGGATACGCACGATACTTGTCCTCGCGCTCATCGGGCTCCTGATCGCACTGGCGCGGGAGTGGGGTTCCATGACCTGGGCCGAGATCACGCGCGGCAGCCGGCTGTATGGCCTGCGCGGCCCGCTGGAGTTCGGGCAGTTCGGCGCCACAGCACTTCTGGCTTCGGCGTTGCTCGGGCCACAACTGGTGCTCCGCGCCTGGAACGTTCGCCATGGGCGTCTGGGATACACGAAGCTCGTCGCCGGCGCAGTCTTGGTGGGAGGCCTCATCGCCGCCTCGGCCTGGATGTGGGTCGCATCCGGATCCCGCTCAGCCTGGCTCGCAATCCTCATCACCGCTGCCTGTCTTGGACTGGTAGCGGCAATCACCCTTTGGAAACGCTCGGAGCGGCGCTACGTCGGACCATCGGTCATCGCGCTGGTCCTTGTCGGCGTGTTCTTCGTTGGCTGGCTCGGGTACGGCGAAATGCAGCACCGCTGGGAACGAGACATCGAACGCATGCAGGATCTTGCGCAGCAGGACTGGGACTCCATGCCCAGCGGCAGCTTCGAAGTCCGCGCCCACCTGTATGTTGAAGCGGCGCAGTTGATCAGCGAAAGGCCGTTGCTGGGCTGGGGACCCGAAGCGGTGGTGCCCCTGATTGAGCGTGCCGAGGACGATGGACGGATGAACCCCGGCCGGGACCATTTCCACAACACATACCTGCACCTCGCGGTAGGGGTCGGCTTACCGCTGATGCTTGGATGGCTTGCATTCAACGCCGCGGCATTTCGCGGAGCGGTTCTCTACCACCTCACGCCGGGAAGAGATCCGGGAGCGGCGCTGTTCTTCGCCGGCTGGGGCGTCTTCTTTGTCGTTGTCAGCCTGTTCGACCTGCGGCTCCACAGCACCCACGGCGCAGCACTGCTTGCCTTGATGTCTGGCCTGGCCCTGGCCGCGTATCTCCAATGGCTTCGGGAACGGGACACCATGTCTGACAGGAGTGAAGCAGCGTGACTGACGGCACCCCACAGGTATCTGTGGAGTTCCTCGGCCTACCGGGTGCCGGAAAAAGCACGGTTGAGGGTCTACTGGTCCGGGAGCTGAAACGCTCCATGACGGTGTACGATGAGAACGCGCTCACGCGAAAAGCCTTGTTGCGCCACATCCGCCAGCGGGAGCGAGGTCGGCTCAAGGTGGGTGCGTTTATCGCCGGCCGCCTCCTGCTGCGGAATGTCTATGCCGTAACCAAGTACGAGGTTGGCGCATTCAACCGATTCAATCTGGAGCACTCGGCACTGACCAGCCTCATCATGGAAGCCGCCAGCAACGACTCGGTGCCCCTTTCCCGGAAAGAAAAGATCTGCAAACTGTGGTTCAAGTTCACCTCAGCCTGGCAGCTCGCGAAGGAGTCGGGGCCGCCTCGGGATATGACCATCTGGTCCGAAGGCTTCGCACAGCGCGGGCTCTCCGCGATCGGCATGTGCCCGCCGGAAAGGGCGTTTCGTCTACTGGACGACTACGCGCGGATGCTCCCCGCCCCTTCGTGTGTAATCCACGTGACGGCGCCAATCGAGACGCTGACGGACAGGATGACGAAGCGCTCCCGTGGCGTTCCGGAGCCACTGAGGTCGATGTCCAACGCCGAGCGATCTGCCTACCTGAGTCAATTGGAAACGTATGTGGAGCTCCTCTTCAGTCAGCTTGATCCGGGAACCCAAAGAGTCACGTTGGACAATCACGACGGCGCGGTCTCAGGCATTCTTGGTTTGGCCAGAGAGGTGAGGGAGCGACTCCACATTCAGGGACAAGCTGAAAGCTAGTATTACCGAGCAATGCAACGCCTTTGCGAACCACATACAAGGTCGGCCTCCTCATTTGACAGCCTCAGGCTGTCATCAAGCGATGACATGCAGGGCAATGTTCCATGAGCACTACGCGCAAGAAGCTGATTCTGCATGTTGGGCTACATAAGACCGGGACCACATACTTCCAGCGTGCGGTCTGGCCTAACTGGCAGGAAGTGTCCTATGCGGGTAAGCCAGCTCCCGAGCGATACCCTTCCCCTTGGCAAGCACTGGAGCACCTGCCTGCGCCGGTTCTTCTCTCCAGTGAAGGGATGACAGGAAGCCTTACGCAGTCGTATCTGGAGGGCAACTCCTGGCTTGTCCTCTGCGGGGAACGCATCAGTACCATTGGTGATACCCTGCGCGACCGCTTCGAGATTTTCCCGATTCTCACCGTGCGAGATCCGGGAAGGCTACGCCGACACGTGGGCTTCTCGCAAAGCCTTGCTCAATTACCTAAAATACGCTTCAAAAAAGACTTCTTACGTTGACCTTCTTCTTTAAACTTCCCTCTCCTAAAAACATCCTTTTTCGTCGAATCGATCGACTCGACACAAAGCGCCTCCCCTTTAAAACCAACAACTTCAATACCGCGCAAAGTCTCTTCAAACCTTTTAGAGACACTAGGGTCGCGCCAAATATCTACATAGTGATTAACCTTAACATCCGAATCAACAAAATTCGGTGTTTTATAATCCTTCCTTTTGGCATTCCAAAGCCCATTGATAGCTAAAGGAACAACCACACCACCAGAATAAATAGTCTTGACCAGACTGGGCTGATCCATCCCCTCCCCCATCAACTCATAATTCAACCTCCAGACATCAAAAAACTCTCCCACCCTTTCATCACCCTTCCGAAAAACAATTAAGCCACTATTCCACTCACTTAGACCAAGCTCAACCGATGACACACCATCAATGTCAATCTCCCTAGGGGAGCTCCACGGATTATGCTTAATTATTAAGGGCCAATTCCTCAAAAGAGAGAACAAACCACTAACGTCGGCCAAGCATTCTGTATCACAATCAAGGAACAATGTTTCCTCAAACGGGGACCAATCAGGGATCGAGACTTTCTTCTCTCTATTCTTATCCGTAGGCTCGTCAACGAATATCACATCGGAGAACAAGTCCTCTTCGAAAAACTTTACTCTCGAAACAGGAACATTGGTAATTACACTGCGCCCTAACGACGGAGAAACCTCCTTTAGTGTTCGCGCGGAATGCGCTGCCATGAGAAGGAACTTCTCTCCATAAGCCAACCAAACAGCGCCGCGCTTAGCCATCAAAACAAACCCTCTAAAGAATACCAACACATTAGCCGGAATAACCCATTTTTTTGTTCGCCTCGACCCCTCCTAGGCCAACAAAGATATTCTCCTCTTCTTCGCCCCAAGCAACACTTGATTTACCTTTTGATTTCGTCATCGTTTGGGCTGCCAATGCTTTCTCATAAACCATTGAACCCTGAACAGACGCACCTCCAAGAAACCCCGAAATATCAGAAACCTGAGACTCCGGGTCACAGTGCAAATCCTCATAACGCACCACTAACGCGTTTTGGTAACCGGACCAAGAACGGATACCTAAAGCATGGTCAATATACCTAGCTCCCCGCTCTCGCATAAACCCACAGATCCCCTCTGAAATAACTCGTGCCCGCACTTTTTTTGATCCGCGCCCAGTAGCCATGAAGAAGTTCACAAAAGAAACAAAAGAAGACCTGAGCTCTCTATTTACCGCAACCACTTTGAAATCTTCAAAATAATCGCCCACCTCCTCTGGTGTGAGATGGCTCGCACCAACTTGACCAGTTCGGATCAGTCGACGAGACTCAACCAGAGGGATACGACAATCGAACAGCCTAGGGTTTTCAGCAGTCATCCGCGGCATATTCTTATCATACGCCTGAATCTTTTCTGGAGCTAAGTGAATATAGGTAAAATCAAAACCGATCTCTTTTAGTATCTCCGCGTACAGGTAGGTTCCGCTCTTGGGTTGAGCCGCCAACAAAACCCTGGGCGGCAAACCGGAAGATGAGGGCAGGCTATGATTCCCGCGCCCCCCTCTAAAGAAACGGCTCAAACGGAGCACGGACGACCTCTTCCCTCGACCCGACATACTTACACCCTTAAACAATATTAAGAAGCGAACTCTTCCCAGTGCGGAACAGAATCATAAACGAAGAAACGAAAGTCGTCTGAATAGATCTTTCTTACTATGGACAATGTTTCCCCACAGTAAAGCTCACGAACTTTCAAATCCGCTCCAGTCTCATGGGGGCTCCAAACTGACGTATCGTTACCGGCGCCATCACTTTGACCTATCGTGGACGCCACTTTAGAGAGGTCCGTTTCCAGCGACTCCACACGCCCAACGAAATCAAGCATATCGACATCCGCCGGAATCAGATCAACCTGCGGAAACCAATGCGGGTCATCGTAAAGCCCGCCCCGGTCAAGGTACCGGCAGAACTCCAGGAACGTGAGCGGGGTCCCATCGCCTTTCTGAAGGTTCGAGAGCACTTGCTGCTGCTTCGGCTTCATGCGCTCGACCTTGTCGAGATAGGCGGACGCAATGCGTGAGTAGGGGTTTCTGACAAACGTGAAGAGGTAGAAACGGTCCTTGAGGTGCTTGACCTCATCCCAGGTGAGGTCACTGCCTCTCAGGAACGACCGCTTGGCATCGTCTGCGTTATCGATATCCGGGTTCTTCTGTCGCGCGAGCCTGTAACAGATGGTGGAGTTCGCGGCCTTCGGGATGCGGAAATAGATGAAGCCCCGCTCTCTGTCCACGGCCATGCGGCGGTCCACGTGATTCATCACGAAGTCCGACCGGGACGGATAGGTGCTGTGGAACGGCGTGCGTCGGAGCCGCCAGTTCTTGAATCGCTGCATCATGTATTGGCCTGGGCGTTTGCGATCGCGCTTGGGAGCTTGATGGTAACGGTCCCTTGCGCGGAATGCATTAGCTCGGCATGGTTGTCCGCACTGCACGGGGCAGGGCGAAGGAGCATTCATCGTGAGGCTATCGGACATCCTCACCAGCCGGGGGCGAACGTTGCTGCGTGGCCGCATCCGCCGGGCGCTGGCCGGCGCGTCTGGCAGGTCGGACACCCGGGAAGCGCAGTGGGATGCCGAGCACGCGCGGCTGCTGAAGATCCTGGTGGAGCCGGCCGCCACGGAGGCCGCGCGCGGCCGGAACAAGGACCTGGAGGCGCATATCGAGGGGCTGCGCCCGGAATTTGCGGGGCGCTCGGAGCTGTGCCTGCACCACACGCGGCTGTGCGTGAAGGCCCGCCGCGGCATCGACCCCGTCGATACCATCGATGAGTTCCTGTTCCTCTGGGCACACCGGGCCTCCCACCTGGCCGATAACCTGAACTCCCGCTGGTTGATCGCGGCGGTGGACACGTTCGCGGACTACGGGCATCCGCAGCAACGCGCCATCGCGGGGATGCTGACGGCGTTCTTCAATGCGCTGAAGCTGGCGGAGACGGAGAGCGTGGCACTCCACGGGATTCCGCCACGGGATGCCCTGGCACATGTCGAGGAGCACGAGCCGGAGGTGTTCTGGGACGGCATCGAAGGGTTCCGCTTCCGGAACGGGGACATGCTGCGGAACCTGATCGAGCGCATGGACCGGATCAGCAGTGAGGACCCGGCCCTGCACGCCATTTTCCGCACACTGGTGGAACGGGCGTACGCCAACAACTCGCTCCTGGCGCGGATGATGGTGGCCAACCGCCATTTCGGCGACGGCCCCTGGCCACAGAAGTGATGCACGGCCGGCATCCGGTCACGCGGATGACGACTGCCACGCCTGCTCGGCGGCCGCCTGCACGGCCTCCTGAAGCCGGGCGCTGGAGACACGCCGGCCACCGGCGAAACGGCGATACCACCGCAAGTGAACCCAGCGCACGTCCGTGGTCACGCGGTCGAGATCGAGAATATGCGCCAGCGCGAAGCGGTGGTGCCCTTCCCACACCTTGATGAACCGGCCCTCCCGGTCAATCGCGACACCGACCTGGTTGTCGGCGGCGTCGGCGCGGTAGCCCTGCTCCTGGAGGTTCCGGCAGAGGCCGCCATAGTTTTCCATGTAGTAGTCGATGCGCCGGTCGGCGTGGGCGCGGGCGGCGGCCTCGTCACGACCACGCTCGATGTAGTACTGGACCAGGGGCTCGTAGCAGGTGGCGGCGTCGAACCCGTTGCCGTGGAGCGTGGCCATGAGCCGGTAGGTGGGATGCGTGGTCATCGGGTGGACACGCCGATCCCAGCCGCCCCGCCTCAGTTCCGGCGGCAGGCCGACGCCATTCAGGGCGAACAGCGCTTTCGCGCGCCGGGTACGACGGGGGAAGTAGTGCTCGATACTGCGCGGCGGGATCTCCGCCTGAACGTATTCAGTCACGCTGCCACTCCATGGAGGGGGATACCGGGAGGGGAGTCTACCGGTTCGCCGCGCGCTCGTGCACGTCGCGCAGCATGGCTTCGTAGCCTTCGGCATTCCGCTCCATGGTGTAGTCGGCGGTGGCGGACTGGAGCACGGCCGCGGGCAGCGGCGCCCGCAGCGCGGTCAGGATGCCCGTTGCCATGGCCTCGGGCTCGCCCGGCGGGACCAGAGGCCCGAACTGCCCGCCCTGCAGGATCTCCCGGGGGCCACTGGGGCAGTCGGTGGCGACCACGGGCGTTCCCAGCGCGAGTGCCTCGGTGAGCACGTTGGGCGACCCCTCCCAGAGCGACGACAGTACGAACAGATCCGCCTGCGCCATCCACGGATAGGGGTTCTCCACGAACCCGGGCATCGTCACATTCTCCGCGACACCGAGGGCCCGCGCCTGCGACCACAGCTCCTTCTCCAGATGGCCGCCTCCCAGGATTACGAGCCGCGCCTCACGCTCCTCGCGGACCCGGGCCAGGGCGGCGATCAATGTTGCGAAATCCTTCTGCCGACGTAGCCCACCGGCGCCAAGGAGCACCGGCGGTTCATCAGGGGCGAACCAGGGATGCACCGGCTCCGCGGCGGCGGCTTCGTGGAAGTCGGGCGTGATGACCGGGTTCCGGACCAGGTGAATCGCGTCGCTGGCAATGCCGGTAATGGCGGCAATGTCGTCACGAACGCCCTCGGAGTTGGCGACGATGCCGTCCGCCTGCCGGTATGTCCGGCGCAGCGCGCGGTAGGTTCGCCACCGTTTGATGGCATTGCGCCCGGCCAGCCTGCGGGAGACCGTCGTTCCCGGCCGTACCACAACCCGGACGCCGGTGCCCGCCGCGTCTCGCGCCCTGATCGCGGTGACGGCATCCTGATCCTTGCCGACGATCACGGAATCGGGGCGGTTCTCACGGATATAGTCCACCAATGCAGCGCGATGCTGCCTTGGCCTGGCCGGTAACGGCCGGTGGCGGATATCGGCTGGCAACCCGCCCAGGAAGGCGCCATCGGCCGGTGACAGATAATCCACCTGATGGCCACGGCTGGCGAGACCACGCGCCGTGTTGATGAGCATGCGCTCGACACCTCCCTGTCCGTACTGAGACAGGAAAAACGCGATTCTCATGGGTGTGTTATTCTCTGCAGCCGTGTGGTGACGATGGGTTGCACAGCCTACCAGCATGGATCACGCGAGACACGCACCGCCCGAACCCCCGTACCGGTACTAGACTGAGATCCATGCACGAGAAGCGTCCACACATCGCCGCATTTCTGGCGACCTCGGGGCACAGCGGTGTCGACCGCATCATGGCCAACCTCCTGCCGGAAATGGCGCGGCAGGGTGCCCGCGTGGACCTCCTGAAGGTGAAACGGCACGGGCCCTATATCGACGATCGCCCGGACGGTTTTCGCGTCATTGAGCTCGGCAGCGCCCATGCGAACACCAGCCTGATCCCGCTGATCCGCTACCTGCGCCGGGAGCGCCCCGACGTGGTGCTGTCGGACAAGGACAGGGTGAACCGCACGGCCATGTGGGCCACGGCCCTGGCGCGAACCGGCACGCGCAACGTGGTGCGGCTCGGCACCACCGTCTCGCGGAATCTCGAGCGCAAGAGCCGGCTGGAACGGTGGGCTCAGGCCACGTCCATCCGGCGGTTCTACAATCACGCGGACCGCGTCATCGTGCCGTCCGAGGGCGTCGCCCGGGACTTGACCAAGTGCTACGGCATCCACAGCGACCGGATTGCGGTGCTGCCCAGCCCCGTCCTTACCGCCCGCGCTTACAGCCTGGCGCAGGACGAGGCTCCGCTGCCCTGGTCCGCGGAGATCCCCTACGTGCTTGGCGTCGGCCACTTCTGCGAGCGCAAGGATTTCGCCACCCTGATCCGCGCTGTCGCCCTGGTGCGCAAGACGCACACCTGCAACCTGGTGCTTCTGGGCAAGGGCAAGGAACATGATCACCTTCGGCAACTGGCCGCGGAACTCGGCTTTGGTGAGGACATCTACATGCCCGGGTTCTCACCAAACCCCTACGCCTACATGCATAACGCCAGCGTCTTTGCATTGACCTCCCGCTGGGAGGGCATGCCCGTCGTGCTGGTGGAGAGTCTCGGTATGGGCACGCCCGTGGTGTCCACGGACTGCCCCAGCGGGCCGAAGGAGCTGTTGCGCGACGGCGCGCTGGGCGCCCTTGTGCCCATGGGCGACGTGAACGCAACGGCGCAGGCCATTATCGACACTCTGGAACGCCCGCTCCCCGAGCGGACACTGAAGGACGCAGTGGCTTCGTATGACGTGACGGCAAGCGCGGCGGAGTATCTCCGTGTCTGTTGCGGCATGCAGACAAATGACAAGGAGAATCAACCATGACAGCCCCCGGAGACCAACGGCGCCCTGCCAGGCAACCGATCATTCTCATCGGCATGCATCGGGCCGGCACCAGCATGCTGACGCGCCTGCTCAACAATGCCGGGGTCTACGTGGGCCGACGTCTCACGCGCAACGCGGAATGCCCGTTCATGAACAGCCTGAACTACTGGGTGTTCGAGCAGTCCAGCGCCAACTGGGACAACCCCGCCAGCGTCGACGACCTGCTGGGCTACGACAGCATTCGTTCCGTGGTCGTGGATTACCTCAGCGGGGTCATCGACGGCCCGGCGTCGGCCCATTACCTGGGCGTGCGACGCTGGCTGCGCCACCGCTCCCTGCACGCCATCACGGACCACTGGGGCTGGAAGGACCCGCGCAACACCTACACGCTCCCCCTGTGGCTGGACATGTTCCCTGATGCGCGGGTGCTGCACATCACCCGTCACGGCATGGATGTGGCCCAGAGTCTGCGCGTGCGCCACCTGAATGCTTCGTCCAGCGCCATCCGCCGTTTTCAGCGGCGGCACTGGTTCTACGTGAACAACCCCGTCGCCCCGAAGAAGGGCGGGTTCGCGCACTCGCCCGGCGTAGCCGATCTCGAGCGCGGACTGGGCCTCTGGCGGGCCTACACCCAGCGGGCACACGAGCATGTGGAGGCCCTGGGAGACCAGGCGTACGAATTGCGTTACGAGGACCTGCTCGCCGATCCCGAGGCGCTGCTTCCCGGCATCCTCCGGTTCTGCGGCATCGAACCGTCCGATCACCTGATTCGGCACCTTGTAGGTGACATTCAGGCAAGCCGGCGCTACGCCTACGCCGATAGCGAAGAGCTGGCAGCCGTTGCACGGGACAATACGGAAACCCTCCAGGCGTGCGGCTACGATGCCTGAGAGGAACTTGAACTGAATCCGGAGAACGACTGAATGAAAGTCATCTATCTGGTTGGCATGGGCCGCAGCGGCTCTACCCTGCTGGACATACTCCTCGACTCCCACAGCAATATCCGCAGCCTCGGCGGCGTGCGGCGACTGGCGCACTATGCGCGCAAGCACCCCTGCCCCTGCGGCGCACCCAGCTTCTGGGAGTGCAGCTTCTGGTCCGAGGCCAACCGCCGCCTCGGGGAGAAGAACGGGCGCAACCTGGAGACGGCGGACGTCCATGCCCGTAACGAAGACGCCTTCCGCGCCGAGAACAGGGCGGTGTTCGAGGCCGCTGCAGAAGCGGCCGGGGTGGAGTTCGTGACGGACAACTCCAAGTCGGTCGTGCGGCTGAAGCGCCTGATGAACGCGCCGGACATCGAAGTCATCCCGATTCACGTGCTGCGCGACGCCCGCGGCCGTGCGCAGTCCATCCGCAAGCGCAAGGGCCAGCGCTACATTCCCACGTTCACCTACAGTCACCGCTCCCTGCGCCTGTATTACCTGCTGCGCAACAAGCCGCACATCGTGGTGAACTACGAGAAGCTGGCCGCCAACCCGGAGCAGGAGCTGCGCAAGCTCATGGATCGCATCGGCCTTGCGTTCGAGCCGCAGCAGCTCACCTGGGCCGAGCATCCGCACCACAACATCGGCGCCGCGGACGTGCTGCGCAAGACCGACGGCAGCACGATCCGGCCCGACGACGGCTGGAAGACGGCGCTGCCCGGCTACATGCAGCGCATCATCAGCCTCATCGCGCTCCCGGGGCGTATCGCCAACGACGCCAAGGAGCGGCGCTGGGGGCTGTAGCCCGCCCCGCGCCGGAGCGCTTCAGGTATCATGCGGCGTTCATAACGTACTGCCAGGCACCGGAGGCTGCATGCTCATCTCCTACAGCCGCAATTTCATGTTCGTCCACATCGCCAAGACCGGCGGGACGAGTGTGCGGGCGGCACTGCGGAAGTATCGCTGGGGCGGCTGGTATTCCCTGCCCCTCGGGCTTGCCAGCATGGTCAGCCAGATGACGCGGCCCCGCCACAAGCTGGGGCTTAAGTTCCCCCGCCACGCCAAGGCCGTGGCGGCGCTGGAGATGCTGCCCACGGACGTCTACGACGGCCTGTTCAAGTTCACCATCGTGCGCAACCCGTGGGACCTGCAGGTGAGCTCGTTCCACCACATCCGGCGGGAGAAACCGGAGGTGCTGGAGGGCGTGAACACGTTCGAGGAGTTCCTCAAGCGCAAGTTCGACCCGGAGCGGAGCTATGACTACATGCTCGACATCTCGGCCGAGCGGCAGCATGAGTACCTGGAGAACCTGCGCGGCGAAGTGATCGTGGACTTCATCGGCCGGTACGAGAACCTGCAGACCGATTTCAACACCATCTGCGAGCGCATCGGCATCACGGCACCGGAGCTGCCGCACCTGCGCCGGGCGGCCGATCGCCGGGATTACCGCAGCTACTACACCGACGAGCTGGCCGAGATGGTCGCCCACCACTACCAGCGAGACCTGGAGCTGCTGGGCTACACGTTCGATTCTCCGGACGGCACCTCATCGCCCTGATGGACGCCCGGACCCTGTCCCACCGCACCTTCGACCTGGGCGCTGCCGGTGAGCTGACGACCCAGGCGCTGATCCACGAGTACCCGGGCAAACGGGCGCTGTTCCGTGCGCGTCTCGACGGCCGCGATGTGGTGGCCAAGTTCTACCTCCTGCCGCTGCGCACCGCCTGGGAGTGGTGGCGCGGGGCGCGGGGCGCGCGGGCGCTGCAGGCCGTGGGCGTGCCCAGCCCGGCGGTGCGGTTCGCGGGTTTCGAGCGCACGTCCCGCTGCTGGCTCACCGTGGTGGACTGGATCGAGGCGGACATCCCGTGGCCGCCCCCGCGCAATCCGCTGCCGCACGCCACCCACGAGCTGCTCCTGCGTACCCTCGCCGCCCACCACGAAGCGGGCGTGGTGCAGAGTGACCTGAACTGGGCGAACTTCATCCCCCGCGACGGCGTGCTGCACTCCATCGACGGCGATCGGGTACGCCGCACCCGGGCGCCGTTACCGTGGCGCCGCGCGCGAGGAAATCTGCTACGGCTGTATGGCTCGAAAACCCACTTCGACGAAGATGAGATCCACTGGGGCTGGACGCGCTACTGCACCCTGCGCGGCCTCACCATCTCCGATGACGACGCGTGGGCATTCGTGACCGCCGTGCAGTTCCGGCGTCGGCAGGTTGCCGAGAGTGTGGCTTATCGCAAGCTGCAGGGCTGGAAGCATTTCGTGCGGGAACGCCGCAACGGGCACCTTGTGGTGGCCGACGGCCAGCGGCTGGGCGACGCGGCCAGGGCGCGCGCGGCCGAACTCCCGGTCACTGCCGGAGGCAAGGGCGAGGCGGAAGCCCGGCGGGTTGAAGCGGACACCATGGGCGACAGGCCGGTGGTGATCCAGGGGCACAGTGCCAGTGCCACACCCGGGCCCGCCGCCTGGCGCAGCCCACCGACACCAACCCGGGCCTGGATCCGCGCGGCCACGGCGGCGCGCTTGCGCCTCCCGGTGGAGCGCCCGGTGGGCCTGGTGGAAATGCGGGCCTGGCTATTGGGGCGCCGGGGCCACTTGATCTCGGCGCAACGGGCACACGCCTCGCTGCGCCAGGCGCTTGAGAGCGGCGAGGCGGATGTGGAGCAGACACTCGATCTCCTGCAGTCCCTGGTGAGGCGGCTGGAGACCGCGCGCATGAACCACCACTCGCTGACGCTGGATCGGCTGGGCTGGGATGGCTCGGCTGTCGTGCTGCTGGATGCGGGGGGGCTGCAATTGCTGCCACGCTGGCGTTACTGGCTTGGGCAGACCACCCGCGTGGACATATCTGCCCTGGCGACCGAGCTGGCGGCCCTGACGGGGCTCCCTGAAAGGGGCGTGGCCACCCGTCTGCGGCCACCACGGTCCCGCCCCTGACCGCTCAGGGCTCGCGCCGGCTCAGGCGCCGCAGGTCTTCATCCGCCGGATCAAAATCCTTGATGAAATACTCCGCACCGCAGTAGGGGCACTTGGCCTCGCCGGTCTTGTGGATCGGCAGGTAGACCTTGGGGTGGGAGTTCCACAGGTACATGCCCGGCATGGGGCAGGACAGGGGCAGATCGCCCTTGCCCACCTCGTAGCGGTTGGCCGCGTTGGGCTGGATGAGATCCGTGCGGTCGTGCGTCTGTGGATCGGCCACTGGTGGTTCTCCCTGCAGGTTCGGTTCAGACGAAAGTCAGCCACTCGTCGTAGGCGCTGCGCCGGCCCTCGACCTGATCGAAGTACATGGACTGCAGCCGCTCAGTGATCGGGCCACGCTTGCCGTTGCCGATCTGGCGGCCATCCAGCTCGCGGATCGGCGTGACCTCCGCCGCGGTGCCGGTGAAGAAGGCTTCATCGGCCGTGTAGACCTCGTCGCGGGTGATGCGCTTCTCGCGCACCGGCAGCTCGATGTCCCGGGCAAGCTGCAGCACGGTGTCGCGGGTAATGCCCTCCAGCGCCGAGGCCAGCTCGGGGGTGTAGAGCACGCCATCACGCACCATGAAGAAATTCTCGCCGGAGCCCTCGCAGACAAAGCCGTTGGTATCCAGCAGCAGCGCTTCGTCGTAGCCCGCTTCCGAGGCCTCTTTCAGCGCCATCATGGAGTTGATGTAGTTGCCGTTGGCCTTGGCACGGCACATGGTCGAGTTGACGTGGTGCCGGGTGAACGAGGAGGTCTTGATGCGGATGCCGCGCTCCATGTTCTCGGCCCCCAGGTAGGCGCCCCATTCCCAGGCGGCCACCATGGTGTGCGACTGCAGGCTGTCGGCGTGCAGCCCCATGCCCTCGGAGCCATAGAACGTCATGGGCCGGACGTAGGCGCTCTCGAGCTTGTTCTCGCGGATGCTGCGCAGGATGGCATCGTTGATCTCGTCCGGCGTGTGGTTGATAGTCATGCCGAGGATCTTGGCGGAGTCGAACAGCCGCCGGGTGTGCTCGCGCAGGCGGAACACCGCCGTGCCGCGCTCGGTCTTGTATGCACGGATGCCCTCGAAGACCCCCATGCCGTAATGCAGCGTATGAGTGAGCACGTGCACCCGCGCATCGCGCCAGGGCAGCATTTCACCGTCCATCCAGATGATGCCGTCGCGATCATCCATGCCCATCGCATGATCTCCTCGACTTGCACCCGCGCCGGGGGCGGGCAGGTTATCTTGTTTGGTCAGTCGTCCATCAGCCGATGCCACACGTCCGCCACCTGCCCGCTCATTTCCCGGAATGTCTCGGCCGGCACGATGGCAGGCTCTTCCTGAAGGGTGAGCTGGTGCACCCGTGAGCGGTACGTCCGGTAGGCATCAACCAGTAACTCGGCTTCGTCCCGACCAATCCAGCCCGCGTCACGCAGCTCGCCGAGCAGGCGGATGTTGTCGGTATAGCGAAGCAGCCGGGGGGCGTCCACAGCCCCCGACAGAACGCCATATTGCACCATAAATTCGATATCCGCGATACCGCCCCGGTCCTGCTTGATGCTGAACTCATCGGGGCGTTTGCTGCCCTTCTGCTCGCGCATGCGCTCACGCATGTCGCGCACCTCGACGCGCAGCTGGTCGCGATCGCGCGGGCGCCGCAGGATCTCGGTACGCAGCTCGGTAAACTGCTCGCCAAGCGCCACCGAGCCAGCCACGTAGCGGGCGCGCACCAGGGCCTGGTGCTCCCAGGTCCAGGCCTGCTCGCGCTGGTACTCGGCGAATGCATCCAGGCTCGTGGCCAGCAGGCCCGAGCGGCCACTGGGCCGCAGGCGTGTGTCCACCTCGTAGAGCACGCCGCCCGCCATGGTGGCGCCGAGGATGTGGATGATGCGCTGGGCGAGCCGCATGAAGAAGACGTTGTTGTCCACCTGACGGTCGCCGTCGGTGACCTGCTCTTCGCCACGGCTGTCGTGGATGAAGACCACGTCCAGATCGGAGCCGTAACCAAGCTCCAGGCCGCCGAGCTTGCCGTAGGCGATGATGGCGAAGCCGGCGTCGACCGTTTCGCCGTCCACCCGGCAGGTGGGCCGGCCATGGCGTGCCTCCAGATGGCTCCAGGCCAGGTCGAGCACTTCGCCGAGCACCACTTCGGCGATGTCCACCAGGTGGTCACTCACCACCATCAGCGGCGTCACGCCCGCAAGATCGGAGGCCGCAACGCGCAGCGCGTTGGCCTGCTTGAACTGGCGTAGCACCTCCATGCGCTGTTCCAGATCGTCGCCGGGATAGGCGTCCAGCCGCTCGCGCAGCTCCTCGGCCAGGGCCTTGCGCTTGAGTGGCGCATAGAGCGTGCGTGGATCCAGCAGCTCATCCAGCAGCATGGGATGGCGCGAGACGTGGCGGGCGATCCACGGGCTGGCGGAACACAGCTTCACCAGCTGCGACAGCGCCATGGGGTGTTCCACCAGCAGCGCCAGGTAGGAGGTGCGCCGGACGATGGCCTCCAGCAGATCCAGCAGCCGGGTCAGCGTGGCGTCGGGGCGCTCGGCCGCGGCAGTGGCACCGATCAGTAGCGGCATGAGGCGGTCGAGCCGCTCGCGGCCGGTTTCCGTGAGCGCGCGGCAGTGGGACCCGGTGCGAAAAGCGGCGAGCCGCTGCAGACAGTCCGAGGGCTGCTCGAAGCCATTGGCCTGGAGCACCGCCTCGGCCTCGGCGCCGGTGACCACTTCCGACCAGACGTCGCCGATCTCGGGCTCATCGTGCGGGGTCATCTCGTGTTCGGCCTGGGGCGCAGCGAAGACCTGCTCGAAATGATCGTGCACATGGCGCCGCAGCTCCGTGAGCCGCGCGGCGAACGCGTCCCAGCGGTCAAACCCCATGGTATAGGCGAGGCGCTGCTGGTCCAGCGGGTCCTCGGGCAGCTCATGAACCTGTTTGTCCTGCATGGCCTGCAGGCGGTTCTCCGTGCGGCGAAGAAACTCGTAGCCTTCCAGCAGCTGCCGCACGGCAAACCCCGGCAGGGCGTTGTGCTGCCCCAGGTACTCCAGCACGCGGATGATGCTGCGCTCCTGCAGGCCGCGCTCGCGGCCGCCCCGGATGAGCTGGAACGCCTGCCCCACGAACTCCACCTCGCGGATGCCACCCGCACCGAGCTTGATGTTGTGCTCAAGCCCCCGGCGCTCCACCTCGCGGGCGATCATGGCCTTCATCTCGCGCAGGGACTCCAGCGCGCCGTAGTCGAGGTAGCGGCGGTAGACGAACGGCCGCAGCGCCTCCAGTAGCGCGCCGCCGGCCTTTTGGTCGCCGGCCACCACGCGCGCCTTGATCATGGCGTAGCGCTCCCACTCGCGGCCCTGGGCTTCGTAGTAGGTCTCCAGCTGGTCACTGTGCATCACCAGCGGCCCCGAGTCGCCGTAGGGGCGCAGGCGCATGTCCACCCGGAAAACGAAGCCGTCCACAAGGCGCGCATTCAGGCTGTTGATGAGCTTCTGGCCGAGGCGTGTGAAGAACTCCTGGTTATCCACGCTCTTGCGACCACCCTCGGTCTCACCCAGATCGGAGTAGCCGAAGATGAGGTCGATGTCGGAGGAGTAGTTGAGTTCGCGGCCGCCGAGCTTGCCCATGCCCAGCACATAGAATGTGACCGGCTCGCCGGCGGCGTTGCGGGGCTCGCCGAAACGCGCCTGCAACTGGTGCAGGTGCCAGTCCAGCGCGACCTGAATGCAGGCGTCGGCCAGGGCCGAGAGCTCGCGCAGGGTCTCGCCCAGGCTGGCCCAGCCGGCCAGATCGCGCCACGCGATGCGCACCATCTCGCGGCGGCGGTAGCGGCGCAGGGCGCTGTTCAGGGCATCCTCGTCGCTGCAGTCGGCCACGGTATCCGCGGCACGACTGGCCATCTCGCCCTCTTCGTAGGCGCCTTCGAGGTCGCCGGAGTGGGCCAGATCGTCGAGCAGCTCCGGTGCCCGGATACAGGACAGGGCCACGAACGGACTGCCGGCCCAGACGGTCGGCAGTGACTGGAGCGCCATGTCCGTGTGGGGCAGCTCGGCGACGTCCTGGTAATCGGAGATCCACTCGGTGACCTGCCCCCTAAGGCGCTCCGGCAGGCGGGACATGGCGCGGTCGATCAGGTCACTGGCGTGGCTCACGGGGCCTCCGGATCGTAATGAGGGGTTGGCGAAGCCGGCGGTGCAGGGCACCGCCGATCCGCTCATCCTACTGAGCCGGTCCGCCCGGGCGCCAGCGCCCACGCCCGCCATCGGGCACCATGCGGCCAAAATAGAGCAGGCCGAAGATGATCCAGCCCACGGTGACCACGGCGGTGCCGATCAACACCGCCACCGGCCCGAACTGATAAATCAGCGGCACCGATGCGGCCGTGAACAGCCCACCACCGACGATGGGCTCGAACAGCATCTGCTTGTAGCCAAAGCTCTCCAGCGCCCCGGACTCGTTGCGCGGGTCGGCCATGCGCATCAGCAGCACGCCGGTCACGGTCACGCCCATGGACTGCCCGAAATCACCCACACCGCGTTCGAACCAGTTATAAGGGATGACCCGCGGCGCCAGCACCATGAGCACCAGCAGCGACCAGGCGATACCGGTTGCCGCCAGCAGCAGGAAGGGCACCAGATGCTCGCCCAGAGCCTGGAGTGACAGCGTCGCCAGGGCGGCAACGATGGTGAAATCCAGGGCAAAACCGGAGATGCGCTGCATGGTGCGCCCGGAGACGTGCTCCTCGTAGCCCAGGCGCATCACCACCAACTGGATGAACACGCCACCGACCATGGCCATGGGAAACAATGGCACGTGGGCAAGGATCTCGACACCACCATCGCGCGCCCAGGTCGCGCTCTCAAGCGCCTGCAGGGCCGTCAGCAGGGCCCACCCCGCCAGCACCGCCAGGCCCACGAGGCCAAGGTGCACGCTGAGCGGGTCGGTGGTGCTGCGCTCGTGGCGGTAATCCTTCTCCAGCTCGGCCTGTTCCTCGACCGAGGGGCGGGCTGCGTCGTCGCTGCCAGACTCCGGGCTGACGATGCCGCGCCGGGCGGCGATGTTGATGAGAATCGTGCCGCCGATCACGCCGGCGAGCAGGCCCACGGTTGCTAGACCCAGGGCCAGGTCAGCCCCCTCGGGGAAGCCGAGATCCTCGAACGTGCCTGCCATACCGGCCGCCGTGCCGTGGCCACCCTCGAAACCGATCTCGATCAGGGCGCCGGCCATGGGGCTCAGCCCGAACACCGGGGTGAGCACCAGTAGCGCCAGTAGAATGCCGACCACGTACTGGCCCCAGGCCATGGTCTGCCCCACCACCACCTGCGGCCCGGCACGCAACCAGATGGCACGGAGGCCCGGAATGGGTTTGCCCAGGAACAGCGCGGCGAAGACCACGCTGATCAGCAGCCCCGGCAGCGCGGACCAGGTGTCGTAGACGTAGCCGGGAAACAGGCCGGCGCCATCCTCGAACACGTGGCCGAACAGGGCGCCAAAGACCTCCGGCCCCGCCAGCAACGCCACCACGCCGGCGAGCAGTGAGCTGGGCAGGAACAGGCGTCGCGCCCAGAGCATCCGTGTTCTGAGAACGGAACAGGCCAGCACCAGCAGCCCGATCCACATCAACCCGACAAGTACCTGCCCGACTGTCAGCATCAATCATCCCCCCGGATTGCCTGGCGGCCAGTATGGCCCGGAACCGCTCAGGATTTCGAGGGCGGGACTACCTCCCTGCACCGACGCGGACGATCTCCGCAAGCAGTGCCAGCCGCTCCTGGGGGTCGGTATCCATCGCCGCAACGGCTTCAGCCGCACGTCGCTGGTTCCCGCTTTCCGCGTAGAGCCGGGCCGCCACGGCGGCATCACCCCGCTCCAGGGCGTGGTCCGCGACCATGCTGCTCACGGGCGGCACCGCAAGTGCGCGCGTGGACGCGACACGGTCCATGAACCGGCTGAGGGCGCTCCCTTCCCAGGGCATCGGCGCGTATACATCCATGTTGACCTGATTCAGTAGCGCGGAGAATTCCAGGACAACGGGCATGCCTGGCTCAGCCAGAATCACTCTTTCCACCCAGTCCCGCAGTTCGTAGTCATCCTCCTGGTCAGCCGCAGCAATAAACCGCCCCGTAACCTCCCCGCCCACCACGGGGAGGGCCAACTCGGCGAACGACACGACATCCCGCTGCAACTCCGAATGGTTCCGCAGCCTGCTCGCAGCGACCTCCCAGTCGCCCTGGAGTAGCGGTTTGGCGACGGTCCACTCCTCGCCATGCACCCACCACCCGGGGGCGCGCCCGCCGGCCAGCCCCCACCCGGACTCATCCGGGATGTGCTGTTTCGCCTCAGAGCGCACGTAACTCGCCCCTTCGGCCAGCGCCTGCCGCAGTATGCCGGCGGCAAGCACTTCCTGGCGGTCGTCTTCGACCTGCTTCATCGACACCACTGCGTTACCAAGCTGCCCGCTTTTAGCCTGGACTACGCCGAGCTGGAAATACGCCTCGTCCAGCTGGTGCTGACTCCAGCCCTGTTCGTGCTCGAAGATAATGTCGTCCATCAGCGCAATCGCGGGCGATTGCGCCAGCGCCAAACCGGGACTTGCCATCAGCACCACCGTCGCGCCGATCTTCGACACGGCGGCAACGGCACCCCGCATGCATCCATCAATCCGCATTTCCACCGACCTCCTTGTCATGCACCTTCATCACGGCTGTCTTGAGTGCGAGCCGTGAGGACAGCATCGGGATCTCGTCGGCGCTATCCCAAAGCCGACCTGCTTCGCCCGCCCGAACCGCGCCGTGGGCGAGCGCGCTGTTCATGAGGTTGACCATCCGCGATTGCCCCATCTCGTTGATACGGGCGACCTCCGCGTCTCTCCCTTCGCCGTCAACGGCGAACGCAGCCCCCACGCCCCGGTACCGCAATTCGGGGCTCGCCTCCAGGCGCGCCTCGACGAAGTCCCGCACCACCTCCTGTTGCGCCCCATACCGGTAGCTTTCCGGACTCGCTAGCCGATAGAGGAAGGAGCGCACGAAGATCGAATCCTCGTCGCCGAGATGCGCAACAAGGTCTTTCAGAACCCCTAATTCATCACTGCCGCCAAACATGGGCAGACCAAGATCGGGACGGTGACCGCTGATCACTTGCCCAAGCAAGGCTTCGGCAATCGACCGGTTCGATAGCCGCACCCGCTCCTCCGTCTGGCCGGCCATGAACCGGGCCAGATCCAGCTGAACCTCCTCCAACTCTCTGGCGGGGACACCGACCACTTCGGCTTCGGTGATGAGCTGCTCAGCTCCGGCCACGTCACCGTGCGCGGCATGCTGGATTGCCGCGTCCAGCAAGTACCCGGCACCGAGGTCGGCGGGCTCGACACCCGAGCCCTCCAGGCCATCGGGCCCGCCGTGATAGAGGAGCAGCCGCGCTTGTGCAGCACCTGCCTCCTGTGCGGGGTCGCCGATACCCTCGGCCTCCTGGAAGCGCTCCTCGGCAAGGTCGACCAGCGCCTGTGCCGCATCACTCCCCGGTGCTGCGTAAGCGGCCACATCGGCGGTCGCGCGAAGGGCAGTGACGGGGTCGTCCAGTTGTTCCAGGACGTCCATCGCGCGCTCGACACCATGATGATGCGCGGTTGCCGTGGCCTTGACTCGGACTCCGTAATCCCGCACGGCCTCGGCATCTTCAGGGATGGCTTCGAGGATCCCGTCAATGGCATCCATCTGATCCGCCGCGGCATACAGGGCGAACGCTTCCTGCAGGCGCTCCTTACCGAACGCCTTGGCGCCATGTTCGATCCGGTCCGCATCGACCAGGTAGCCAATGCCGATAATCCGCTGGGCCTCCGCATCGCGCGCGAGTCGCGGATCCTCGACAAGCCAGTGGAGGGGGCCTCGGTCGATTGCGGTGCTCCCGCTCCCGGTCTGCGGGCGAAACCCATGCGCCACAATGAACGTGGCGGCAGATTCTGCTCCTTCGATATCCAGCAGCGCATTCACCACCAGCTCGGCAAACGTATCGGCGTTCTGACTGTCCCAGTCGTCGCGAATACCTGCCGCTGCGGCATCGGGGTCCTCCAGGGCATGCCTGACATACTCACTGAGCGAGACGTCCATCCACCACTCGGACAACGACCGAATGAGGTGGCGGGAGTCGTGTTCCGGAAACTCCGAGTCGTCCGGAAGCAGGTTCCGGGCGGACCGGACCGCATCCCAGTCGCCATCCGCTGCAGCCAGTGGTGCAATCCTGTCCAGTGCGACCACCCGGAGGTCACCCCGCAACCCGGTCACACGCTCGATCGCGGCATCATGGCGGCCAGCAACTGCTTCCGCCAGGGCCAGAGAGCTGGCCGCCAGCTGACGCTCACGCTGGGTCACCTCGTCTTTCTCGGCCTCATACACGGCTTCCATGTCCGCGATCAGACAACCGTAATCGCCCTGATCAAGACACGACTGACTCCGCGAGTCATCACCTCCGCACGCCGACAACCCCGCCGCCGCTCCAAGCAAGACAATCACCACTGCAGCAGCCCTGCAGCGGTATAAGGCCATGTACGTCATAACAGCTCTCCCTGCTGTATCAGTGTGCAGTCAACCCGATTGAGACCGCCGTCGGTCTCACTGGCGCGTCGCGGTAACCGTCACTGTTTCCCTTGGGAAAACGAACGACAGGATACGCACGCTGTCGATGCGCCCGTCGGGGTCGAAGACGTGGAGCCCCTTAACCCCCCGCTCCATGTCCTCTGCGGTGACGAACCCCTGCGATAGCGCCCCGTCATCCGTCCAGTCAACGGCATAAGTGTCGGAATCGCGCATCCTGACGTCCTGCAACATGTCGGCGGGCCCCCGGCGTACGTCCCAGTAACGCAGTGGTTCGCCCTCATCATCCAGGGGGATGAGGTCCCATCCGCTGGCGGTCACGCCGCTGGTGGTGTCGTCGATATGCACGCGGGCGAACGCGTTGTCCAGTTCCTTGACGGCGACCGAAGTGCCCTGGATCTCCAGTGTCCCGGGCTCGCTCTGCTCCACGCGCTCCACCCCGGCGGCCGACGCCGGCACCAGCAGATCCAGCTCGACCGATGCGGCGGCCTCGTGCCACTGCGGGTCACCTGACACCAGCGTCCACTCTTCCTCGGGTACACGTCCATCATCGAGGAAGTAGGCGATGGCGTCACCTTCGAACAGAGGCCACAGGGGCTGTCCGGACACATCAAGTTCGGCGATGACGGAGCCATCGTCGGACAATGCGCGCGCGCCGGTCACCTCGACCAGCCAGAAGAGCATCGTTGCCGTCCGCGATGCGTCGCCCATGGCAGACGCGGACCCCTCGACCCGCCAGCTTTCGGCATCACCCTCGGATGGTGACCAGCGCAGGGCCTCCGCCAAGTCCCGGATACCGTTCTGTACTTCCTCGAACTTGCCCCGGTCAGTTACTTCCTCAACCCACTCCTCTATATGGTCGGCGGACGGCGAGAAACGACCGCCGACGTAGTCGGACACCGCTGCGAACAGGGACGGGTTGGTCATGAACGTATCGGGGCGATAGTCCTCCTGCCGGGCGACCAGCAACGTCGACAGTACTGCCGACTGCCCCCGCTCGGAATGAACGCCGTGGTAGAAGAGGCGCGTCAGGAGAGGCCAGCCGGTGTCGCGATCCAGCGTCATGGTCCCGACGAAAGCGGCGAATGGTTCCGGGGCCGAGAAATCGGCCACGGACCGCACTCGAACGTCGACTGTGTCGTCTTTGACGTTCACCACTTCGAATTGCGCCAGCTGGTCATCGGAACCAAAGCGCTCGGCCCACTGTGCACCCGTCTGCAGCCCGTCGGCCGGCAGGCTCAATGGCTGCATGCCTTCGACGCGGAGCAGGCCGCTGGATACCTCGCTCCACCGGGAACCCAGCTCGTCCCTGAGCGCGTCCTCTACGTCGCTGTCTGGGAACTCGACCCGCTCGGCAGTGTAGTCCGCGTCCATGTACAGCCTGACACCGGACTGCATCAGGTCGTGCAGCAAGGTTTCCCGGTCGTTACTCGGCGACTCGGTCGTGTCCAGCACGACGGCGCCGTCCTCCTCCAGGCGCATCTCCGGGATACGGACGTCCATGGCGTAGCCGTCGTCTGCATCCACCATTTCAACGGCTGCGACGCTGTTCATGGCGGAGTCCAACGAGCGCCCCCTTGCGTCCACGTGCGTCACCACCTCCATGTGGTAGCGCTGCCGGTCGCCGACGCCGGGGAACGGCAGGGCAGGCTCGGCCGCCACCTGCGGTTTACCCTCGACTACGGCGTCATCCGCGCCACCATGCTGATACAGCAGACCGGCAGCACTGCCAACCAGTACCACACCACCAATGCCAAATAGCGTTGCCTTCCATCCCATGGGCTGTTACTCCGATAGTGTTTGTCGTCGGTACGGCCGGATCACCCCGCATGCGGCGCGGAAGAGTGCTGCAGCCGCTCTTCCGGCTCACGCCCCGCGAGGCGGTGCTTCAGGTCATCCACCGCCTCCTCGAGGGCACCCCTGGCTGCGGCCCGGTCCTGCTGGGCCGCAGCCTGGCGCTGGTCAATGTCCTCGATGGTGTCACCAATGCGCGTGAGGAACTCCACCACCTTGTCGGCGGATGCGATGCCTTCCCGTACCTGTTCGTCCACCATCCGCTGATTGGTGTCCAGGCGCTCCGCGACCTCGCCCATCATCTCTTCCGTCGTGTTGCGGGTGGCTTCCAGTGACTGCAGCCGCTCCTGCTGACGCACCTGTTCCGCCACCAGCGCCAGCTGCTGCTTCATGACGGGCACGGCCTGGGTCAGGGCCATGTCCAGCTCCTCCGTGACGATGATCTCGCTGTGCAGCGTCTGCTGAATGGTGGGGATCATGCCGGCGGCGATGGCGCGGCTCTTCTCCAGGTTGGTCAGACGGCGGTCGAAGACGTCGGCACGCTGCTCGAGCTGGCGCAGCTCGGCGGCCTCGACGGAGTCACTGCCGGTGGCGATGTCGTCGCGCAGCTGCCCCAGGCGCTGGCGTTCGGCGTCCAGAATTTCGCGACCGGCAACGATGGCTGCCGCCATGCGCTTGAAGTTCTGCAACGCCTCCTGGCGCAAGGCACGGAGGTTCTCGATGGTGACCATGCTGCCGCGCTTGTCACGCTCCAGGGTGGCAATGACCTGGTCGATCTGGCCGCTGACCGTGGACCACTGGGCGGAGAACTTCTCCAGGGCCTTGCGGCCGTTGAAAAACAGCCGCCCGAAGAACCCGGACGGCTCCAGGTCCCTCCCGAGGCGGGCCGTTACGAGGCGTAGCTCGGTCAGGTGGTCATGCACGCTACCGAGATCGGCGGACCGGACCCCCTCGACGATGACATCCGCGAACTCGGACACGCCCGAAGCTTCCGCCGCGGCGAACCGCTCGGGGGCATCCCAGCAGAACCCCTCCTTGATCTCGTTGATGCGGCCCTGCTGCTCCTCGCGTGCGGCCTGCAGGTCGAACGCCTGCGCGGCGTCACCAAGGAACTGGTCCACCTCCTGGCGTGCAGCGTGATCCTTGTTTCGCTCCAGTTCGACAACGGGTAACGTCATGATTGGCCTCTCCCTGTTCTAAGCTGCTGCTCCAGCACCCGCATCCGCACCTGCGCGGCACGCTCGTCCGCGTCAGGCTCGCCCTCCTGCTCGAGCTCGGCCGCGACTGTCTCCAGCAGGGAATGGATGGTGTCCTGATTGGCGGCACGCCGCCCGGCCGGCAGATGGTCGTGAGCCAGCAGGGCGTCGGCGGCGGTGCACAGGAGCTGTCGGGCATGCCCCGTCCTCTGGTCACCGGGCGTGCGCCGCCCCTGTTCCACCACCCGCCGGCCGGCACGCCCCACACGGTCGAGGACGGGCCGGAGCGTTGCATCATCGTGGCGGTCGAAGTGCCGTAGCGCGGCCTCCGCGTCCTGCCAGAGCACTCCGGTATCACCACGGCTCTCCCGCTGTTGCGGTGCATGGCGGCGTTCGAAGCGCCACACATGCACCGCCGCCACCAGCAACCCCGCAACGACACCTGCCAGGCTCCATATGCCTCCCAGCCCAAGACCCGCAATGGCGATCATCACTGCCGCGGCAGCGGTATACGTCCGGCGCGGGACTCGGGGATCAGGCGTCATCGCCTCGGCCCCTCAGGCGGGTGAAGAGGTCTGAGAATCCGGCTTTGCCGCCCGTTGCTGCCCATCCGGGAGCTCGGCATCGTCATCGCCGACTTGCTCGTCCGCTGCGTCATCCTCTGCGGCATCATTAATACGCTGGAGCGAGCCGTTTCTGAGGGTCTCGGCGAGATCGATACCGACCTGACCACCAATCTCCTTGAGGGCCGGCCCCACGGTTGAGTAGTTCATGAGCTGCCCGAACAGATCCTCCATTACGGAACGGGGCTGGCCACCGCCACTCGCCGCGCTGCCATCTGACGTGGCGCCATTGGCGTTGCCCCCGAGACCGTGAATGAACACGGACCGCATGTTCTCGCCCACGCCCTCGAACGGCCCCACCAGCTCGCGGAGCACGTCCGGCGCGACTTCCAGTTCCCGCAGTCGCTCTGCGTGCGCGATGAGCCCGCTGGAGAGGGTGTTCTTCGCCTCGTTGACGGCCCGAATCCCCTCGGCCTCGGCGGTCTTCTTGGCCCGGGTTGCTTCTGCCTCGAACTCGGCGGCGGCCCGATCCTGCTCCGCGGCCTGGCGCCGGCCCTGCGCTTCCAGCTCGGTGGCCTCGCGCTTGGCGTTGGCCGACACACGCACCTGGGTGGCGTCCACCTCGGCAGCCTCCTGGGCATTGGTCACGGCGATAGCCTTCTGGCGTTCCGCCGCGGCCTGTTCCTGCGCCGTGCGCACGGCCTCTTCCGCAACGACGCGCGCCTCGCGGGCGGTCTCGGCCTGGGCCTGGGCCCGGGACTCGCTCTCGGATTTCTCGGCCACGGCAATGCGCTGCTCCTGCTCCGAGATCTTCAGGTTGCGGTCGCGCTCGATACCGCGGGCCCGCAGCACTTCATCCTTCTCCAGCTCGGCGGTCTCGGCGGCCTGGTTGGATGCGGTCTCGGCCTTGCGCGCTTCCGCATTGCTCTCGGACTGGTAGATCGCCACGGAGCGCTCCTTGTCGATCTCGGAGCGCTCGACGGTCTCGCGACTGCGGATGCTTTCCTGTTCGGCCCGCGCGGTCTGCTGGGCCTCGGCGATCTGCGCGTTGGCGTCCGCCTCGGCCCGCGCCTGGGTCTCGGTTGCACAACGCTCGGCCGTGATCTTCAGCGCCGTGGCGTTGAACATGTTATTGGGGTCGAGGTTCTCGGTGGGCGTCGGATCAAGGCCGGACAGGGAGACAGCCTCAAGCTGCAAGCCGTTCTTGGACAGGTCGCTGGCCACGATCTCCTGGACCCGCTGGACGAAATCCTGGCGGTTTTCGTGGAGGTCCATCATGTTCTGTTCGGCGGCCACCGCGCGGAGTGCATCCACCAGCTTGCCCTCGATCAGCTCCCGCAGCTTGTCCGGGTCGAAGGTGCGATCACCCAGGGTCCGTGCCGCCTGGGCAACCCCCTCGTCGCTCTCCTCGACGGAGACGTAGAAGTCCACGGTGGCGTCCACACGCAGGCTGTCCTTGGTGATGAGCGCATCCTCGCCGGTGCGACGCACGGTGAGCTGCACGGTGGAAAGATTGACACTGCGGGCCTCGTGAAACACCGGTAGTTTCAGGCAGCCACCGTCGATGATGACCTTGCGCCCGCCCATGCCGGTACGCACCAGGGCGATGCCCCGCGGCACCTTCTTGTACAGCGATGCGATAACCAGAATGGCCCCGAACAGGGCACAGAGGACGATAAACGGAACAGTCAGGACTGCAGGCATTGGTTTGAACTCCCTGTAATGGTGGTAAGCGACCGCTTCTTACGGCAGTCAGTCGGTAGCGCGCCGCCGTGCCACGAAGACGACGCGGCTTTCCCTTGCAATGATGCGAACCGGATCGCCGGGCTGGATGGCTTCCCCCTGTTCCGCCCGCACCCGAATCCAGTGCTTGAGCCCCTTGGGGCCGACGACTTCGGCCTCGGCGGTGCGCTCTGCCGTCGCCACACCCTGGGATATCACCCCGTCCCGACCGACCAGGACATCCCGATGAATGCCGGACGACTCATCAGCGGGCATCAGCCGCCCCAACCAGCCAGAGAGGCGCGCAGACACCGGCAAGGTCACCGCAAGCGCCGCGACGGATGCGACCGCCGGCCACAGGGGAGCTCCCAGCGTCTGCTCAGCCAGCCACTGAATGCATAACCCGGCCACCGAAAAGGTGGCCAGCATGATGATCAACACGACGAGAAACGGTACCTGGCCGAAGCCGAGCCAGGACAGCACACTGCCACCGGCGTCGAGGTCCACGTCCGGCACGAGGCTGTCCAGCGCGCTCGAAAGACCGATACCGAACACGAGCGCAAGAAGCTCGACCACCGCGATAGCGGCGACGATACCCGCGGCAATCATGAACGGCTGTACCGCTGGCGCCATGAGTTCGTCAAACATGAGGGCGGGGGCCTAGCCGTAATCGCCTGAGCGCGAGGACTCCGGTTGAGCGGACTCCTCGGACCCATCGTTCATGAAATAGCCGATCTCGAGACCACCACCATCGGCCAGGCCGACCGTCAAACCACCGTTGGTCACTGGCCTGCCCTCGTCGTCGCACAGGAAATAGCGCTCCGCGACGTAACGGTGCAGCTCTTCCCAGCCGGACCGTCTGACGTGTCCGGCACCACTAGAGGCCACCACCCCGAGGATCGTAAGCACGTAGGGATTCAGCAGGATCCATTCACGGAGGGTAGGCCCTGAGGCGGCGACCATGATGGAGCTGGGGCCGAAAATGAGGATGAGGACACCGGCCGCCGCAAGCAGCACACCACCGCCGGCGAGATACGGTGCGACGGCGAGTTTGTTGCGGTGCCCCTGAACATCGCTCCCGCCTTCAATAGCCATGGGCAGGTCGGATACCGTCAGGGGGACGAGTCCATCGTGTGAGGCCTGCTCACCCATGGGGCGCACTCCTTTGCTCTGTCATTGATGTTGGTTGTCGGAGCCATCCTGGCTCGTTAAGCATGGTAATCGAGCCGATTATCTCAGCGCAATGCCCGCGCTGACACCCCGGCGTCGACGAAGCATGGCGGGTGCTCGGGCGTAGGGTGGATCTTCAGATCCACCATCCATGAACACGGCTAGCGCCACCTACCCCGACTTGCCCGTGCGCCAATCCCCCTCGCCAACGCCCGACGGGCGCCAGCCCGACGCCAGCGCCTGCTCCCGGGTGCGGCCCCAGGGGTAGGCCGCGGCTGCCTTGCGGGCGCGCTCGTGCAGGGTGCTGGCGTGGGAGCGCTCCATGTCCAGCCAGTAGCGCTGCGGCCGGCCCGACTTGCGGTCGTGCTCTGCCGTTATCGGGTCCAAGTGACGCGTGCCATCGAACTCCGGGATGTCAGGTAGCGGCCGGCTCACGTCCATGAACTGCTGCATCGCCTCCCAGATCACCTGCGTCTCCCACAGCTCCACCTGCGCGCCCGGATAGCCCACGCTGTAGCCCGTGCCACGGTGGATAAGCCCCAGCCGGTGACGGATGGTGCCCACGGCCGTGGAAACCGGTGAGGCGAAGGCCTCGAACTCGGCGAACGGCAGCTCCACTCGCCCAACCTTGCGCCCCGCCCACAGGCTCACCATCCCGGTGTCGCGGTAGAAACGGGTGTCGCGCTTGAGGGTGAACCAGCCGCTGTGGACCAGGAGGCGGCAGAGGAGCCAGATGGAGAACAGGGGTAAGAAGAGATAGGTGAACTGAAAACGGATCTCGCCGAGCGCGAACTTCGAGATGCCATCTGTAAGGAGAAAGATACCAGAGACCGCAATTGGCCCAAGAGTGAAAAAACCAGCCGCGGCACCAATGGAGGCAATCAGCACCAACGGATCCGCCCGTGAGGCCCACATGCGACAACGGTGGGGCTCGCGCTCCGCCAGATCCTTCTCCAACTTCTCTCCAGCCCCCTCCCGCAGCCGATCCAGCTCGAAGACGTTCGTGGCCGCCGCCATGAACTCCCGGCACTGCGGCCCCAGCAACGGCAGCCGCGCACCCAGCGCCTTGCGATCAAAGTACCCCATGGACTCCAGATCCTGCCCCGGCGGCAGGTCGTCCGGGCGGCTGCCGGTGAATGCCGTGTCCGCGTAGGTCGTCACCCCGGCTTCGGGTGTGCCGTCCGTGGTCATTGGTGTTGGTGCTCCCTTTTTGTGTTGATTGGTGGACCTGAAGGTCCACCCTACGGTCACCTACGGCCACCCCGGTTGCCGCGGTGTTGCGGGCGGCCCAACCGTAGGGTGGATCTTCAGATCCACCATCCATGAACACACCCACCTACGCCGGCTTGGCCGTGCGCCAGTCGCCCTCGCCAACGCCCGATGGGCGCCA